>JAYVWX010000301.1:0-7084 GCA_043785715.1 Novosphingobium sp.
GGGCACAAACTGGTGACGCGGCACCTTGAGCAGAGCTGACCGGAGTCGCTCGCCCATGCGAGGCCTTTCGATCTCGTCGCTCAGGAGGTCGAAATGGACGTCGATGACCTCCACCATGTGCCGACGAAAAATCGCAAGATGCTCTTCGGTAAGTGGCTTCATCTGGCTCAGCCTTGCTGTTCAATGTTCGGTGCTCAACCGTCGCGGCGGCCTTCAGATAGGCAAGGCTGCGATACGGGCTGGCGTCCTGGGCCTTCAGCAGCCCGGCGGCCTGGCGCAGGGCGACCGCGACCATCTGATTGTTCTCAAACCATATCGACTGAGGCTGTGGCATGCGTTGTCGCCAAGGTTCTGCGGGCGGCAATCTTGCGGCACGGTTGCAGGCATCGCCATACGGACATCTACTGATGACTACCACAGGGGCAATTACCGGTTCGTGGAGTTTCCCATCAACTCGGCGATGGTCAAGGGATTGCAACAGGCCCTTACGGCATCGGTGGACTGTGCCAGCGAAAAAGGACCTGGCATCAATTGGCGCCGGGCCCAAGGAGAGGAACTCATTGCTGAGCTCTTCGGGTCGCAGGTCCATTGAGCAAAACCACATCATCTGCACAAATCCGGAATGCTACGTAAATCCTGTCCGGGATGTCTGGCTATTCACCGTCGCGGACTATGCGATTGCCCGGTTGGTCTGCAATTGATCGCAGGGCGCAAAATCACACCGATTATGGCATCGCCAGACCCCGGGTCATGGTTCCGGTGGCGGCGTTTCGATCGGCCATGAATCTGGACTGCGATCCGGCTCGATCGGCTGCTGCTCGATTGGCGAGTGATCGGGGTGCTCATCGGGGTGGCGGAATGGGTATTCCGGGGACGGGGGCGGGCTGTCCGGGCATTCTTCCGGCGGGCGTTGCTGGTTGCGTCTGATCATACCGTCCTGCTTCAAGCATGCCCCTGAGCGGATCAGTCATACTACAACCGGGAATTGGCTCATTGACCGTAATCAATGGCGGTGGAGGTGGGGGCCGCAGAGGTGATAAGGGGTTTCCCTAGTGGCGCCGGTCTGGAGAAACGCCATCGTAGCAATCGTTGGACCAACTCAGGAAGCCGAAGTGCGATGGAGAATGCCTCAAGCGTAGAGTCAATCCGCAAGACCTGCGACGAGCGCAGTGCCGCGAATATGACTGGCGATCCGACTGCATCTGGTCTTGGCTGGGAAACCTACCGCCAATGGATCGACGGTTTGCCGGGCGGCAGGCTCAACATCGCTTATGAAGCAATCGATCGCCATATCGCGCATGGCCGGGGCGAGCGCGAGGCGCTGCGCTGGCTGGGCCGCGACGGCACACGGCGCAGCTTCAGCTATGCCGGTCTGAAGCGCGAGACCGACCGCTTTGCCCGGCTGCTCGGAGATCTTGGCCATGCGCGCGGGGTCCGCGTTTTCGTGCTGCTCGGTCGGGTGCCGGAAACCTTCATTGCCGCGCTCGGCACGCTCAAGGCTGGCGGGGTCTTCTGCCCGCTTTACGCCGCTTTTGGTCCTGAGCCGATCCGCGCGCGCATGACGATCGGCGCGGCGGAGGTGCTGGTTACGACAGCGGCTGACTATGCCAAGAAAGTACAGCCGTGGCGCCATGAGTTGCCCGGTCTCAAGCATGTGCTGCTCGTCGATGGGGGCGAAGGACTCGGGGAGGGGGTAATCGACCTTTCAGCCGCGATGGCACGCACCGAACCTGCCTTCGATATCGTTCACACTGCTCCCGAAGACCTGGCCCTCTTGCATTTCACCAGCGGCACAACCGGCAAGCCCAAGGGGGCGATCCATGTTCATGAGGCAGTGGTGGAACATCACGCAACCGGGCGGCTGGTGCTTGATCTGCATGACGGCGACATCTTCTGGTGCACCGCCGATCCTGGCTGGGTAACGGGCACGTCCTACGGCATCATCGCGCCGCTCACCAATGGCGTGACCATGGTGGTCGATGAGGCCGAGTTCGACGCTGAGCGCTGGTATACGACTCTGGAGCGCGAGCAGGTGACTGTCTGGTACACCGCGCCGACCGCCATCAGGCTGCTGGTCAAGGCGGGCGACGAATTGCCCAGGCGGCATGATCTGTCGCGCCTGCGCTTCATGGCCAGCGTCGGCGAACCGCTCAATGCCGAAGCGGTGATCTGGGGCCAGCAGGTGCTGGGGCGTCCGTTCCACGACAATTGGTGGCAGACCGAGACCGGCGGCATTATGATCGCCAATTTCGCGGGGATGGACGTCAAACCCGGATCGATGGGCAAGCCCTTGCCGGGCGTCGAGGCTGCAATCGTCACGGTCGATGGTGAGGAAGTAACAGTCCTCGATGCACCGATGGCGACCGGCCAGCTTGCGCTGCGCCCCGGCTGGCCTTCGATGTTCCGCGGCTATCTGGGTGAGGAAGCGCGCTATGCCGCATGCTTCAAGGGCGGCTGGTACCTGACCGGCGATCTCGCTCAGCGAGACGGCGATGGCTATTACTGGTTCGTCGGGCGCGCGGATGACGTGATCAAATCGGCCGGCCATTTGATCGGCCCGTTCGAAGTCGAAAGCTGCTTGATGGAACATCCTGCGGTGGCTGAGGCCGCCGTGATCGGCCTGCCCGATGAGCGTGCCGGCGAGGTTGTCAAAGCCTATGTCACTTTGAAGCACGGCTATGAGGCGAGCGAAGCGCTTCGCAAGGAACTGCTGGGTCATGCCCGCAAGCGGCTGGGCGCGGCCATCGCGCCGCGCCAGGTGGAGATCCGGCCAGATCTGCCGCGCACACGATCGGGCAAGATCATGCGCCGCTTGCTGAAGGCGCGCGAACTGGGCCTGCCCGAAGGCGACCTCTCGACTTTGGAGACTGCGGCATGAGCGGCAACAAGGTCAAGCTTGATCGCTCGCATTGCCGCGAATTGCTGTTCCAGATGCTGCGTATCCGCCGGTTCGAGGAAAAATGCGCCGAAGTCTACACGCAGGAAAAGATTCGCGGCTTCCTGCATCTTTACATCGGCGAAGAGGCGATTGCTGTCGGGCTGTCACAGGCGCTGGAACCACAGGATGCAGTGGTCGCCACTTACCGCGAACATGGCCACGCTTTGGCGCGCGGGATTTCCGCCGCTGCGATCATGGCCGAGATGTATGGCAAGCGCGAGGGGTGCAGCGGCGGGCGTGGCGGCTCGATGCATCTGTTCGACGCTGCGACGCGCTTTTATGGCGGCAATGCCATCGTCGCCGGCGGCCTGCCGCTGGCGGTGGGGCTGGCGCTGGCGGACAAGCTGCAAGGGCGGCAGAATGTCACGGCCTGCGTCTTCGGAGAGGGTGCGGCGGCCGAGGGTGAGTTCCACGAGAGCCTGAACCTGGCGGCGCTGTGGCAACTGCCGGTGCTGTTTGTCTGCGAGAACAATCTCTACGCGATGGGCACTGCGCTTGAGATTTCCGAATCCGAGACCGATATCAGCCGGAAAGCGGCCTGCTATCGCATCGTCTCCGAAGCGGTCGATGGGATGAATGTCGTCGATGTCGAAGCCGCCTCGCGCCGGGCGGTGGCGGCGATCAGGGCAGGCGAAGGGCCGCGCTTCCTCGAATGCCGCACCTACCGCTTCCGCGCGCACTCGATGTACGACGCGCAGCTCTATCGCGAAAAGGCCGAAGTCGAGCGCTGGATGGAGCACGATCCGATCCCGCGTTTCCGTGACTGGGCGATTGCGGCGGGCGAACTGCGCGATGCCGATGTCGCCGCGATCGAGGCCGAGGTGGCCGCAGAGGTTGAGGCGGCGGTCGCCTTTGCCGAGAAGGGCAGTTGGGAGCCGGTTGCTGACCTCTTGAAACACGTCGGTGCGGAGCGGCGAGCATGACCGCGATGACCTATCGCGAAGCCATGCGCGCCGCGATCCGCGAAGCCATGCAGCGCGACCCCCGCACCTTCCTGATGGGCGAGGATGTCGGCCACTATGGCGGCTGTTATGCGGTCAGCAAGGGGCTGCTCGAGGAGTTCGGCCCCGAGCGGATACGCGACACGCCGCTGTCGGAAAGCGCTTTCACCGGCGCCGGCATCGGTGCAGCGCTGGGCGGGATGCGCCCGATCGTCGAGCTGATGACCTGCAACTTCTCGCTGCTCGCGCTCGATCAGATCATGAATGGCGCGGCAACGCTGCGTCACATGTCGGGCGGGCAGTTCAATGTGCCGCTGGTGATCCGCATGGCGACCGGCGGCGGGCGGCAGCTCGCGGCGCAGCATTCGCATAGCCTTGAGGGGTGGTTCGCGCATATTCCCGGCCTAAGAGTGCTAACCCCGGCGACAGTCCAGGATGCACGTTCAATGCTCGCCCCCGCGCTCGACGATCCCGATCCGGTGCTGATCTTCGAGAACATCATGCTCTACAATGACAGCGCCGAGATCGACGAGGCGCTGGCGGTGGATATCGACCACGCCGCGATCCGCCGGGAAGGCAGCGACATCAGCCTGATCACCTATGGCGGTTCGCTGGGCAAGGCGCTGGCGGCGGCAGGGCAGCTGGAGCAGGACGGCATCTCCGCCGAAGTGCTCGATCTGCGCGTGCTCCGCCCGCTCGACGAGTCCGCGATTCTGGCAACAGTAGCCAAGACACGGCGGGCGCTGATCGTCGACGAGGGCTGGCGTTCGGGCAGCATTTCCGCCGAGATAATGGCCCGGATCATCGAAGGAACATTTTGGGAGCTGGATGCGCCGATCGCCCGGCTGTGCAGCGCCGAAGTGCCGATCCCCTACCCGAAGCATCTGGAGGACGCCGCGCTGCCGAGCATCGACGGCATCGCCGCCGCCGCTCGCCGCACACTGGGGCGCTGAAGCGATGGGCACATTCACCATGCCTTCGCTCGGCTCCGGCATGGAAGCGGGCACGCTGGTTGAGTGGCTCAAGCAACCGGGCGATAAAGTGCAGCGAGGCGACATCATTGCCGTGGTCGAGACCGAAAAGGGCGCAATCGAGGTCGAGATATTCGAAAGCGGGAAGCTGGACAGCATTCTTGTGGCGGAAGGCGCGAAGGTGCCGGTCGGCACGCCGCTGGCAACGATCATGGCGGAAGGCGAGGCCAAACTGGCTGCCCCGGCGCCATCGCCACCGCCGGCAGCCCCGCGGCCCGAGCCGGCTCCGCATGTCCCGGCGCCTGCGCCGGTTCCTCCGGCAGCCTCGGGCCTGCGCGCATCTCCTGCCGCGCGGCGGCTAGCCGCAGAGCGTGTCATCAGCCTGACGGAACTGAAGGGCAGCGGCCCGGGCGGCGCGATCGTCCTCGCGGATGTAGCGGGCGCGGCCTCCGCCCCCCCGCAGCGTCGGCGCACTGGCATCGACCTCTCGCAGATGCGCCGCGCCATCGCCGCCGCCATGGCCCGTTCAAAGCGCGAAATTCCGCATTACTATCTCAGCCACAGCTTCGATGTCGGCGCCGCCCAGCGCTTCGTCGAGGATTACAATGCCGAACGGCTCCCCGCCGACCGCATTCTCTTCGCCGTACTGCTGATCCGCGCCACCGCCCTGGCGCTGCGCGAATTTCCCGAGTTCAACGGTTTCCATGACGGCGAAGCCTTCCAGCCGGGCGAGGCCATCCACATCGGCTTTGCCATCGCCTTGCGCGGCGGCGGGCTCGCCGCGCCCGCGATCCACGATACCGACAAGCTCGCTCTGCCCGAACTGATGACCAAGCTGCGCGACCTTGTCGGACGCGTCCGCCGCGGCGGTTTCCGCTCGTCCGAAATCTCCGATCCGACAGTGACCATATCCAGCCTGGGCGAACGGGGCGTCGATGCACTCCTGCCAGTGATCTATCCGCCGCAGGTGGCGATTATCGGCTTTGGTACGATCCGGCCCCAACCGTTGGTAGTCGGCAGCAGCATCGAAGCGCGCCCGGTTCTCACCGCAACACTCGCCGCGGACCACCGCGCCAGCGACGGCCATCGCGGCGCGCTGCTGCTGGCCCGGATCGCCGAACTGCTGCAGGAGCCCGCATCGCTATGAGTCCGCAAGAACTGCGCGCGATGATTGTTGAGGAAATCGGCAATATCGCCCCCGAAACCGCTGCCGCAACGCTCGGCGATGACGAGGACTTGCGCGAGACGCTCGACCTCGACTCAATGGATATTTTCAACCTGGTGGTAGCGCTGAGCCAGCGGCTGGGGATCGATATTCCCGATGCCGATGCCGGCCATCTGGTAACCCTTGGTGGCGGAGCCGCCTATCTTATCCAGCGATTGTCCAAACCAGGTACTTGATCGCACAGGCCGCTTGGAGGTGCGCAGCTTGCCAACACGCCCCCGCAATCGGCGGGAAGCGGACTTCGGGTTGGACGGCGGCCTCAGGTCTCCCTTACTCGCCAGCCTCATCGTCCATTTCCTCCTCGCCTTCAAAGGCGTCCATGTCGATCCTGCCTGATCGGTTCATTTCGTTCATCTTGTCGACCAGATCAGCTGCGTCGTCGGGGATGATCTGCGCCGGGTTCGCCGTGCCGCCATGTTCGCTCTCCTCGGCGCGGTCGAGTGCCGATACCCTTGCATCGGCAGCCACGTCCTGTGCCTGGGAACCGGTTTCGGCCTGTTCCGAGTTCTGTGCGTCAGGGTCGTTAAAATCGGCGCGGCGTGGTGCAACGCCGCCAGCCTTGCTCTTCTTGCTGTTCATGATGCTCTCTCCTCCATAGTTGATTCCGCGCTGCTCGAACGCGCGGGCTGTTCGTTCAGGGACGGTCGCGGTTGGAACCCCTGCCTTGATGGTCCTCCTTGCTTCCGGTGCTGTCGAAATGCGGCATGCGCGCGCCGCGTGGCGGCCGGGTATTGCCTTGCATCGGGCGGAAGCGCCCACCCGGCTGTACGTCGCCACCCCTGCGGAAGTGGTCGCGGCCGCCCTGACGGTAGCTGCGCTTCCGTTCGCTGCTGCGATAATAGAAAAGGCCGTTAGTTCCCCAGTAGCCATCATCGACGCACGCAGTCAGCGGCAGGGCGGCCAGCGCAAGGCTAAGAGCCCGATCCGAAAGTAGTTGAGCAATACCAGCATCTTGTGATTCAGCCGTCTTTGTCGAGAAGATGGAGGAAGCGATGGGATGGACTGGTAT
>JAYVWX010000302.1:0-3868 GCA_043785715.1 Novosphingobium sp.
CCGCCAGCTTGATCGCCGCTTCGACCAGCCACCCGCTGAGGATTGTCGCGGTAAAGACGATCGCCGCGCGCCGCATCCGCGCTGCCAGCAAGGCGATCACCGCGCCGCCTGCCAGGGCATAGCGCACCGGGATATCGCCCAGCGCGGTCACGTCGCGAATGCTGTCCAGCAACCAGGCCGGGCCACGCAGGGCCAATGTTGCGCCCGTGCGCCAGTACAGCAGCCCGGAGCGGTCGAACGCGGCGGCGTGTCCGGTCAGGACCAGACCGGCGACCAGCGCAAACCCCAGCCAGCACAGCCCTGCGGCCGCCAGCACGTGGCGCGGAACGACGCACCGGGAATCCAGCTTGTCGGCAGACCCGTACTTTGGTGCAGGGACATCGCTCATCGCGCGATTATCTCTGGCACGATCAGCGATTTAACGCCAACGGCTTAGCTATGGCGGTCCCTGTGCTAGTCTGGTTGCGACGCGATCTGCGGCTTGCCGATCAAGCGGCCTTGTGCGCTGCGGCAGAGCAAGGGCCAGTCATCCCGGTCTATGTGCTCGACGATGATACGCCCGGCCATCGGCGCATGGGCGGCGCGTCGCGCTGGTGGCTGCATCACAGCCTGGCGGGCCTTGACGCGGATTTGCGCCGGCGCGGCTCGCGGCTGGTCCTGCGGCGGGGGCGCTGCGCGGAAGTGCTCGCGGCGCTGGCCGAAGAAACCGGTGCGCGACCGGCGCGATGCACAACCGGGTGCGGATGATCGCGGCCTCGTTCCTGATCAAGCACCTGCTGATCGACTGGCGCGTCGGCGAGCAATGGTTCTGGGACACCCTGGTCGATGCCGATTATGCCTCGAACGCGGTGAACTGGCAGTGGAGCGCGGGTACCGGGGGCGATGCCAATATGTTCGTGCGGATCATGGCGCCGCTAAGCCAGTCCGCGAAGTTCGATGCCGCGGCCTATATCCGGTGCTGGGTGCCCGAACTGGCGAACCTGCCGGACGCGGCAATTCATGATCCGGCTTGCCGGCCAGAAGGCTACCCCCCGCCGCTGATCGGTCACGCAGCGGGCCGCGCCCGCGCTTTGCAGGCCCACGCGGCAATGAACGGCTGATCAGGCGGCGCGAGCACCGTGGCGCGAGGCGGCAACGGATTCGTTGGGAGTTGCCGCCTACAGACGAGTAGCTCGTGTCAGGCGTACCTATGCCAGCGCGCCAGGATGTTGTCGTAGATGATCGGGCTGAGCAGGTTGACGAAGGCGCTTCCGACCAGGTTGTTGTTCCACCACACCACTTCGGACTGCAGCGATTCAAGGCCGGGCAGGGTGATCCAGCAGATCGTTCCCGGGCTGAGCCGGTTCATCGACGAGCAGCAGTATCCGCCCAGCGACAGATCATGCACCGTCGTCTGGTAGCTGCGCCCGCCGGACGGACGAAACGTGGCCGGGATGGCCATGCGGATGCGCGGCGCGCAGCGATCTTCCTGGGCCGCAAATGAGTACAGATCCGTAGGTTCGAATTCGGTCATGCTCTTGCATCCCCCTGCGTGAGCGGTCGCTCCGGCCAGGAATAAGCCGCACCACCGCTGGCGAGACCAGCGTTGATTCCCGCATGCAATTATGACCGGGACTGGTTTCGGAGGGATTAGCGCGGAGGGTTAATGGATTCGCGGTGCGGACTGGCAAACTGTTCACCAAGTAGCGCGATAATCCGTTCCGCCACGACCTCGGGCGGCTGGACCGACGCCGGATCCTCGCCCGGATAGGCGCGGGCGCGCATCGCGGTGCGGGTGGCGCCGGGGTTGAGGATCGCGACGCGGATCTTCGAGATGTTGCCCACTTCCTGCGCATAGCAATCGAGCAGGACCTCGAACGCGGCCTTGGTGGCGGCATAGGCTCCCCAAAAGGCGCGGGGGCTGGTCGCCACGGTGGTGGTCAGGCCGATCACGCGGGGATCGGCGCTTTTGCGCAGCAGCGGGTCGAAGTGCGCCAGCAACGATTGGGTGGCCAGCACGTTGACCGTGATCGCCTTGTTGAAGCCCGGCTGGTCGATGTCGGTCACGCCCGGCAACTGCGGCAGCAGCGCGGCATTGATGACCAGGATGTCCAGCGCGGACCAGCGGCTGCGGATCGCGGCGGCGAGCCGGGCGATGCCATCAGGCTCGGCCAGGTCGACCGGAGCTATGGTGGCCGAGCCGCCGCTAGCGAAAATCCGTGCTTCGATCGCCTCGAGCGCCTTGGTATCGCGCCCGGTCAGGATCACGTGCGCCCCGGCGGCGGACAGCGCCTCGGCCGTGGCCGCCCCGATCCCCTTGCTCGACCCGGTGACGAGCGCCAGCTGGCCCGCGAACGGTTTGCCACCTGTAGTCATCGGGTCAGGCGACCTTTTCGACCGGCAGGCGTGGCTGCTCGGGCGCTTCGCGTTCGGACAGGTCCGTCAAGCGGGTGGGATACTCGCCCGTAAAGCAGGCGTCACAGAATTGCGGGCAGGACTTGTTGCGCGCGGTGATGCCGACCGCGCGGTATAGCCCGTCGATCGAGACGAAGGCCAAGCTGTCGGCCTGAATGAATTCGGCCATCGCCGCTACATCCATCCGCGCGGCCAGCAGCTTCGAGCGTTCCGGCGTGTCGACGCCATAAAAGCAGGAATGTTCGGTCGGCGGGCTGGCAATCCGCATGTGTACTTCGGCGGCGCCGGCATCGCGCATCATCTGCACGATCTGGAGGCTGGTGGTACCGCGCACGATCGAATCATCGATCAGCACGATGCGCTTGCCCGCAACGATCGCGCGGTTGGCGTTGTGCTTGCGTTTTACATCCGCATTGCGGGCGCCATCGGACGGCTGGATGAAAGTGCGCCCGACATAGTGCGAGCGGATGATGCCAAGTTCGAAGGGGATGCCCGATTGCTGCGCATAGCCGATTGCGGCCGGCACGCCGCTATCGGGCACAGGGATGACCAGATCGGCATCGACCGGGGCTTCTTTCGCCAGCTCGACTCCGATCTGCTTGCGCACTTCATAGACCGATTTGCCGCCGCTGATCGAATCGGGGCGGCTGAAATAGACATGTTCGAAGATGCAGGGCCGGGGACTGACCTGGCCAAACGGGCGGTGGCTGGTGATCTTGCCGTCGGGCGAGACTTCGATCAGTTCGCCTGGGTCGACTTCGCGAACAAAATCCGCGCCAACCACATCGAGCGCGACGGTTTCGCTGGCAAATATGATTGCATCCCCAATCCTGCCCATCACCAGCGGCCTGATCCCCAGCGGATCGCGGCAGGCGACCATGCGTTTGGGGGTCATGCAGATCAGCGAATAGGCACCTTCGACCAGTTGCAGCGCATCGACAAACCGTTTGAGCAAGGTTGGATAGCGGCTGGTGGCGATGAGATGGACGATGACTTCGGTGTCGGACGTCGACTGGAAAATCGAGCCCTTGGAAATCAACTCGCGCTTGAGGGTCATGGCATTGGAAATATTGCCATTATGCGCGATCGAAAAGCCGCCTGCGGCAAGATCGGCGAACAGCGGCTGGACATTGCGCAGGCCTTGCCCGCCGGTGGTCGAATAGCGCACATGGCCCGATGCCATCGAGCCGGGCAATCCGGCGAAGCTCTCATTGCCGGTGAACACTTGCGCGACATGGCCGATGCCGCGCTGGGCGTAAAATTCCTGGCCATCATAGCTGACAATGCCGACCGCTTCCTGGCCGCGGTGTTGCAGGGCATGAAGGCCCAATGCGGTCATCGCGGCGGCGTCTTTCGCGCCGATCACGCCAAAAATGCCGCATTCCTCGCGCAGCTTGTCACTGTCTACATCCCAGGGGGCAATGTCGAGGAAAGGGTGAGTCAGGTTCATGGAATCGCCCGGTCTGTGCAGGGG
>JAYVWX010000303.1:0-2725 GCA_043785715.1 Novosphingobium sp.
CGATCGAGGCGGCGTCGGGATTGCAGCGCGGGCGCGACTTCCGGCTGGGCTACAGCCCCGAGCGGATCAACCCCGGCGACAAGGTCCACACCGTCGATAAGATCGTGAAAGTGGTCGCGGGCGAGGACGCCGAGGTGCTCGACCAGCTGACGTGGCTGTACGGCGCGATGACCGAGGCGGGGGTATTCCGCGCCGCGTCGATCCCCGCGGCCGAGGCGGCCAAGGCGATCGAGAATGCGCAGCGCGACATCAATATTGCCTTCATGAACGAGATCGCTCAGATCTTTGCGAAGATGGATCTTTCGGTGTGGGACGTGCTGGCCGCAGCGCGGACCAAGTGGAATTTCCTGCCCTTTGCTCCGGGTCTCGTTGGCGGTCATTGCATTGGAGTCGATCCCTTTTATCTTTCGTACCGGGCCGAACAGCTTGGCCATGATCCGCGCGTGATTCTGGCCGGGCGCGGAATCAACGATGGCATGGCCGCCTGGGTCGCCAATCAGCTTCACGAGGTGCGCCGCAGCAAGCCCGGCAGCGTTCTGGTGCTGGGCCTGACGTTCAAGGAAAATATCCCGGACCCGCGCAACAGCAAGGTCGCGGACCTGGTCGGCGCGCTGGCTGGGCTGGGCCATGCGGTAACCGTCCACGACACCCATGCCGACAGCGAGCAAGCTGTGCATGAATATGGCATTCCGCTAGTCGCCGATGCGTTGGACCGGCGCTATGATCTCGTGCTGCTGGCGGTGCCGCACCGCGAATATCTGGCGCTCGGCATCGCAGCACTGCGCGCTTTGCTAAACAAGGGGGGTACGCTGGCCGACCTCAAGGGCGAGCTTTCGGGAGCGGCCGACTGGACGTTGTAGGGGCAATCCCATCTATAGCGCTTGCGGCTCTTTCAGCCAGGGCACACGCATCATGATTCTTTCCTTCAGGCATCGCTTTGTATTCGTGAGGACACGCAAGGTCGCCGGCACCAGCGTGGAAATGGCCCTATCGACGCTGTGCGGCGACGATGACATCGTGCCGCCGATGATGGCGGTCGATGAACGGCAGCGACAGTCGATGGGCGGGTTCAGCGGCAACTACAGCCAGCATTCTCAGGCCGAGAAGCACTATGCACGCGCCGTGCTGCTGGTTCGCGATGATCTGCTGGGAAAGTTGCAACCACTGCCTACGCCATTCACACCGCATATGGCCCTTTCCGACATTGCAGCGGTGTCGGGACACTCGCTCGATGAATTTCGGCTGATCGCTGTCGAGCGCAATCCCTATGGCCGGGTGATCTCATTCTTGCACATGCGGCGTCATTTCGATGCCTATCGGGCGGGCCTTGGATTGCCGGACCAGGCACTCGGCCTATCCGAAGAGCTAGATCGCATGCGCGTGGCAGGTGGAATTCCCGCGCTGAAAAGCCTTGCGCTTTACGGCGGCATGACGCCGGAGCTGCTGCGTTACGAAACCCTTGAGGCCGATCTGGCTACCCTTGGCACTACGCTGGGCGTAACCCTTCCGGCGCTGCCGCATGCCAAGCGGGGGGTTTCATCCGGCACAATCGATCCCCTGCACATTTTCAGCCGCAGCCAGATCGACTGGATCAACGGCTATTTCGCCGATGAATTCGCCGCCTTCGGTTACGCGACAGTCTGAGGCGGCAGGACATTGCAGATCAGGTGAATGCGGCGTTCGCTGCCGGCATTGGTCACTGCATGCGGTCGCATATTATCGACCTCATAGGCCTCGCCAGCGGCGAGATGATAGTCCACATCGTCGATCATGAAAGTCACGTCGGGGTTGGTCACCACCGGCAGGTGGCAGCGATGCGTTTGCTCGAGTAAGGCGTAGGCATCGCGATGGCGCGGAATCGCAGAGCCAGCGGGCAGTTCGGTAAGCATCAGGCGCAGGATGCTGCCGCCGGGATACTGCGCCAGGATGCGCTGGCAGCATGACCGCACTGCTGCTTCCAGCGGCTTGGGCGCGTAGTTCAGCGGCAGCGTCAGGGGTTTGCCATTCACCCAGCCATCGGTCCAGATGAAGCCGATTGACCGGGTCCGCTGGTGGACCGGATATTCTCGCTGACGCTTGGCAAAGCGGTCCCACACCGGATCGTCAATGTCAGCGATGGCTTGGCAAAGCCGAGAACCACCGCAAATTCTTCGAACGACGATCCGCCAGTTACCGGGACTGGTCCAGCGCAGAGCCATGCATGGGCAGCGATCTTTGGATCAGTTCCCAGCCGAACACCAAGATACGCCGTCGTGGGGATCGCCAGCAATCGGCAGAGGAGCGATCCGACCAGCACTTGCGGCAGGCAGTCTGATCGAAACGGGGCGATGCGTACCGCTCGCCGCACCGCCCGCTTAACCAGCCGTGCCCGCTCTTCCTGTTTGGCGTCGGTCAGCGGCACACATGCAACGGGACCGATCGGTGTTCCGAGGATCGGGGCTAGTCGCCGGAAAGCGAATAGCCGTAAAGCCGTCGCCGATAGGCCAAGCAAAAACCAGGCAACAAGCAAGGCCACCTTCTCCCGCCCGGGCATCCTTGCGAAGCCCGCAAGCATGCCGGACAACTGCCTATGAGTGCCAGTTTGGGGGAGATTGAGCGAGCGTTGGTCGGTCATGGCAACGTGCATACAGAGGTGGCCTGGCAAAACTGGACAGTGGGCTAAGTGGATTTTCTGCCTGACGGCGGCGAAAGTGGCTGCATGACAGGAGATCAGATGAGCAGACGA
>JAYVWX010000304.1:0-2446 GCA_043785715.1 Novosphingobium sp.
CAGGGCTTGGCCGCCGCGGGTGCGCGGATTGTCGCCGTGGCCCGCAGGGTGGACCGGCTCGACGATCTTGTCCGGGAGATCGAGCAGCAGGGCGGCTCCGCTATCGCGGCTCAGGCGGATGTGACCGACCCCGACAGCGTCGAGCGCGCCTTTGATGCGGCGGAGCAGGCGTTTGGAACCGTCGACATCGTGGTCAGCAATGCTGGTGTTACCGACGTGCGAAATTTCTTGAAGATCGATGCCGCCGCCCGGGATGCCGTCCTCGATACTAATTTTCGCGGGGTATGGAACGTGGGCCAGACGGCGGCCCGTAGGCTGGTTGCCGCAGGTCGCGAAGGATCGATCATCAATGTCGCATCCGTGCTGGGCCTGGGTGTTCAGCCGGGCCTTGCCAGCTATTGCGCGTCGAAGGGGGCTGTCATCCAGCTCACCCGATCCATGGCGATCGATCTGCTTGCGCACGGGATCCGGGTCAATGCTTTGGCACCGGGGTGGTTCAAGACTGAGTTGAACGAGGCCTTCTTCGAGAACCCGGTGGGATTGGATCGCATCGCGCGCATGCCTGCAAAACGTCTCGGCAGGCTTGAGGAGCTTGTCGGACCGGTCATAATGCTTGCCAGCGACGCTGGTTCTTTTATGAACGGTTCGGTCGTCGTGGTTGATGGTGCGCTGGACGCTTTGGTGGCCTGAACCGCACATCTGTCAGGATCAGGCGGGAGCGGACCCGTGCCAGGCTTCGCCCGCGCATTGTCAACGCGATCGCGCACCGTCCGGGCCGAAATGACAATGATCTGGGAACCCTTCTGCCTGTGCCTGATGCGTCGACATAAAAGCGAATGGGCCTGGTCAGCGCGCAATCCACTGGCTTGACAGGATTGACCCAACCGATCAAAAGTCCATTGTCCAATTGTCGGACCAAGGAAATATTTGAGCTGGGCGAGGAGGCCTGATCGTGCGTTATATTGTGGGCGTGGATATCGGCGGTACGTTCACCGACTGTGTTGCGCTAAAAGTTCCTGACGATGGAAGCCCGCCGATTGTGAAGATCGGCAAATCGTCGTCGACGCCGCCAGATTTTCAGACTGGCTTCATCGCATCGTTGCGGACCGCAGCCGAGATGCATGGTGTCGATCTCGACGAGATGCTGGCCAATTCCCAGGTCTATCATGGCTGCACCGTCGGTACGAACGCCCTGGTCGAGCACAAGACCGCCAAGGTTGGCTTGCTTGCGAGTCGCGGTCATGTCGATTCGATTTTCATCATGAAGGCGGGCGGGCGGCTGAAATGGATGTCGGCCAACTACATCGCCCACGTCGCCAAGCAGACCAAGCCGGAACCGCTGGTGCCCAGGGCGCTGTGCGAGGGCATCGACGAGCGCGTGGCGTTCGACGGGAACGTCGTCGTCGCTTTGAATGAGGACCGCGCGCGCGCAGCGATCCGCCGGATTGTCGACCAGGGGGTGGATGCGATTGCGATCTCCCTGCTCTGGTCCACGGCCAACGATGCTCACGAGCGGCGTCTGCGCGAACTCGTGCATGAGATCGCGCCCGATCTGTTCGTGTGCATTTCTTCGGAGGTCAGCCCGCGGGTTGGCGAATACGAGCGGACCATTGCCACCATCGTCAATGCCTTGATCGGGCCGCCGATGCGCCTCTATCTTGCGGCGCTGGAAGTCGATCTGAAGCAGCATGGCTACACGCGCTCGCTGCAGATCATGTCTTGCGCGGGTGGCCTGATCGATGCCGATCACGCGCGCGACGTCCCCGTGCTGACCGTTGGTTCCGGCCCGGTGGCGGGCTTGATCGGAGCCACCAGCCTTGCCGAGAACGGCGTGGGCGGGCTTCGCAACGTTATCACGGCCGACATCGGTGGCACCACTCTGGACATCGGCACCATTGCCGATGGCACGCCAGTCCGCCGCGCCACCGGCAGCTATGGCCAGTACGAGTATTTCGTCCCCACTCTGGACGTGCGCTCGGTCGGCGCTGGCGGCGGCAGCATCATCAGGCTCGAGGCAGGCCTGTTGAAGGTCGGCCCGCACAGCGCCGGTGCCCGGCCAGGCCCAGTCTGCTTTGGCCGTGGCGGCACAGAGCCGACCGTCACGGACGCAGTGGCCGTGCTCGGCTACTTCGATCCCGGCTACTTCTTTGGTGGCCGGATCACGCTTGATGTGGCCGGAGCCGCAGCTGCCCTGGCGCGGGTAGGCGCGCCGCTGGGGCTTGATGCCAAACAGACGGCGGCAGCCGCGCTCAGGATTATCGATAGCCAGATGGCCGATTCAATTTGGCTGACCCTGACTCAGCAAGGTCATGATCCCCGCGATTTCACGCTTTACGGGTTCGGCGGTGCTGGCGGCGTCCATGCCGCGGCAATTGGTCGCGAGCTGGGCGTGGGTTCGGTGGTGGTGCCGATGAGCAATCTCGCGGCCGGCTGGTCCGCGTTCGGT
>JAYVWX010000305.1:0-5180 GCA_043785715.1 Novosphingobium sp.
CCACGGCCTATACGATCATGTGCCAGTTGCAGGCGATCACCGGTTCGGATCGCTACCGCCCGAGCCTGTGGCTGCGCCGCCGCGCGCAGCTTGGTCTGCCCATCCACACGGCGGATTGAGAAGAAGCACTACGCCTGCGGTAAGCCTGGTTCACGCGGCCCGCTCGAATATCGCGGCGAGGCCCTGACCGCCGCCGATGCACATCGTCTCCAGCCCGTAGCGCCCGCCGCGCCGATGCAGTTCGCGGGTCAGGTTGGCGAGGATGCGTCCGCCCGTTGCGCCGATCGGATGGCCGAGTGAAATCCCCGAGCCATTGACATTGAGGATGTCGTGGCGCGCATCGTCCTCGCTCCAGCCCCAGCCCTTGAGCACGGCAAGCACTTGCGGCGCGAAGGCTTCGTTGAGTTCAACCAGATCGATGTCCGCCCAGCCAAGGCCGCTCCGCCGGAACAGGCGTTCGACTGCTGGAACCGGGCCGATGCCCATCCGGCTGGGTTCGCAGCCTGCCGCTGCCCAGCTGTGGAACCACGCGATGGGTTCAAGCCCCAGTTCCTCAAGCTTGTCCTCGGCGACGACAAGGCATGCCGCTGCGGCATCGTTTTGCTGGCTGGCGTTGCCCGCGGTCACCACGGCACCGGGAATTTTGGATTCTATAGGCCGCAGCTTGGCCAACGATTCTATGGTGGCATCGGTGCGGTAGCCTTCGTCATGGTCGAAGATCACCGGTTCGCCCTTCCTTTGCGGAACCGCAACCGGGACCAGCTCATCGGCGAACAGTTCCTTCCGCCAAGCCTCGGCCGCGCGCTGGTGCGAGCGCACGGCATAAGCATCGCAGGCCTCGCGGCTGATCCCGTAATCCCTGGCGCAGTTTTCTGCCGTCTCGATCATGCCGCTGATCACGCCGAAGCGTTCGATCGGCTGCGACATGACGCGGCCGCGCGTCAGCCGGTCGTGCAGCGTCACGCTGCCGAATTTCACGCCGTTGCGGATTTCGGTCGAGTAATGCTCGACATTCGACATGCTCTCGACACCGCCGGCGACAACCACGTCGGAAGCGCCGGTCTGAACCATCATCGCCGCATCGATGACCGCCTGCAGGCCGGAGCCGCAGCGCCGGTCAAGCTGGTAGCCGGGCACTTCGATCGGCAGTCCCGCGGCCAGCCAGGACCAGCGCCCGATCGCCGGAGCCTCGCCGCTGCCGTAACCCTGCGCGAAGACGACATCGTCAACCCGCGACGGATCGATTGCCGTGCGTTCGATCAACGCCTTGATTATCACGGCGCCAAGCTCGCCCGCCGGGATGGAGGACAGCGCCCCCCCGAACTTGCCGACGGCAGTACGAATGGGTGCAACTATGGCGGCGCGGCGTAGTGTCATTGTGAATATCCTGAAATTCAGCGGTTGTTGTCGTCGCCCGATCAAGCAATCAACGGCCATCCTTGTCAAGTTTCACCCCATTTTGCCGCCAGCAACCAATGTGCACCAGCACATTTGTGACAGGCTGCGCGAACCGGCCGCTGGTCGCCAGACCGCTGCACATGCCGAATATCCAAGCAATTTTTTCAACTGCCCCTTGAATCCTTGTATCATTTGTGATTCTTGCAAATCGTGAAAAAATTCCACTCCGAACCGAAAATCGCCCGGGACAGGATTGCCGAAGCTGCGGCGCTGTTCTGCCTGCTGATGCTCGCGGGGCTGGCGCTGGTCGGTCCGAGCGGCTTGCTTGCGTGGGGGGAGAACCGGCGTCTGCTGGGTGAGCATCGGCAGGAACTCAAACAGCTCTCCGCAGAGCGCGACGAACTGCGCAACCGCGTCGCCTTGCTCGATCCGCGCCATACCGATGCCGATCTCGTCGGAGAACTGGTCCGCAAGGATCTCAATGTCGTCCATCCCGACGAAATGGTGATGCTGCTCAACTGAGCGGCTGCGAATACCGTTAGATCGCATACATAAATTTGAGTGAAGCAGTTTAACTGCTGCTTCCTAGTCCCTATACGGATAGCGCAATCATCCCCGGGGTACCGAATTGGCCAAATCCGCAAGCAAAGCCGCCGCCGCTGCCAGCCAGTCCTCTGCCGCCGATGATGCTTACGCCCTGCACAGCCTGCAGGAGACGCATGCCGCCAATCGCCGCTACGTCGCCAGCGATGCGGAATTGCTCAAGCTCTATGAGCAGATGGTGACCATCCGCCGGTTCGAGGAGCGCGCCGGCCAGCTATATGGTCTCGGGCTGATCGGCGGCTTTTGCCACCTCTATATCGGCCAGGAGGCGGTCGCGGTGGGGTTGCAGTCGGCGCTCGATCAGGAGCGCGACAGCGTCATCACCGGCTACCGCGATCACGGCCATATGCTCGCCTACGGGATCGACCCAAAGTTGATCATGGCCGAGCTGACCGGGCGGCAGGCGGGAATTTCCAAGGGCAAGGGCGGCTCGATGCACATGTTCAGCGTCGAGCATCGCTTTTACGGCGGCCATGGCATCGTCGGCGCACAGGTGCCGCTCGGCACCGGTCTCGCCTTCGCCCACAAATACCGCGAGGACGGCGGGGTGTGTCTTGCCTATTTCGGCGACGGCGCGGCCAACCAGGGGCAGGTCTACGAGAGCTTCAACATGGCGGCGCTGTGGAAGCTGCCGATCATCTTCGTCATCGAGAACAACGGTTACGCCATGGGCACCGCGGTGAAACGCTCCTCGGCAGAAACCGAGTTCTACCGGCGCGGCACCGCCTTTCGCATTCCCGGCATGGACGTCAACGGGATGGATGTGCTCGAGGTTCGCCAAGCCGCCGAAGTGGCGCTCGATTTCGTGCGCAAAGGCGGCGGACCGGTGCTGATGGAGCTAAACACCTATCGCTACCGTGGCCATTCGATGTCCGATCCGGCCAAATACCGCAGCCGCGCCGAAGTGCAGGAAATGCGCGAGCAGCACGATCCGATCGACGCCGCCAAGGCCGAGCTGCTTGCCCGCGGGATCGCGGAAGACCAGCTCTCAGCGCTCGAAAAGGGAGTTCGCGCTGCAATCGTCGCCGCCGCTGACTTCGCCGAGAATTCGCCCGAGCCCGAAGCGTCCGAACTCTATACCGACGTGCTGGTGGAGCGCTATTGATGGCCGGAATTCGCATGCCGGCGCTGTCGCCAACGATGAAGGAAGGCAAGCTCGCGCGCTGGCTGGTCAAGGAAGGCGATGCGGTCAAGGCGGGCGACATCCTCGCCGAGATCGAGACCGACAAGGCGACAATGGAGTTCGAGGCGGTCGATGAGGGCACGATCGGCAAGCTGCTGGTGGCTGAAGGTGCCGAGGGTGTAGCGGTGGGCACCGAGATCGCGCTGATGGCGGGGGAAGGGGAGGCGGCGCCGGTTGTTGCCCACCCCCAGCCCCTCCCGCAAGCGGGAGGGGAGTTATCAGTCCCGAACGCAACAGAATCTCCCCTCCCGCCTGCGGGAGGGGCCGGGGGTGGGCCTGAATCTCTCGTGCCCGCTCCCGAACCGGAACCCAGCTCGAACACCCCCTCAACCATCACCGTCCGCGAAGCCCTGCGCGACGCCATGGCCGAGGAAATGCGCCGCGACGACCGCGTGTTCATCATGGGCGAGGAGGTCGCTGAATATCAGGGGGCCTACAAGGTCACCCAAGGCTTGCTTGAGGAATTCGGGGCCAAGCGGGTAATCGACACGCCGATCACCGAATACGGCTTTGCCGGCATCGGCACCGGCGCGGCGATGGGCGGGTTGCGGCCGATTGTCGAGTTCATGACGTTCAATTTCGCGATGCAGGCGATCGACCATATCGTCAATTCGGCGGCCAAGACCAACTACATGTCGGGCGGCCAGATGCGCTGCCCGGTGGTGTTTCGCGGGCCGAACGGCGCGGCTTCCCGGGTCGGTGCGCAGCATAGCCAGAACTACGCCCCGTGGTACGCCAGCGTGCCGGGGCTGGTGGTGATCGCGCCCTATGATGCCGCCGACGCCAAGGGCTTGCTTAAAGCCGCGATCCGCAGTGAGGATCCGGTGGTGTTCCTGGAGAACGAGCTGGTTTATGGCCGCAACTTCACCGCGCCGGAGGGCGATGACCACATTGTGCCGATCGGCAAGGCGCGGGTGGTTCGGGAGGGGCGCGATGTCACCATCGTATCCTATTCCATCGGCGTCGGACTGGCGCTGGAGGCGGCGCAGCAGCTGGCCGGCGAGGGCATCGAAGCGGAAGTGATCGACCTGCGCACTTTGCGGCCGATGGACCGCGAAGCGATCCTGCTCAGCCTGGCCAAAACCAACCGGCTGATCGTTGCGGAAGAAGGCTGGCCGGTCTGCTCGATCGCTTCGGAAGTCTCGGCGCTGTGCATGGAGCAGGGCTTTGACCACCTCGACGCGCCGGTATTGCGCGTCTGCAACGAAGATGTGCCGCTGCCCTATGCCGCCAATCTGGAAAAAGCAGCGGTGATCGATGCGGCGCGGATTATCGCGGCAGTGCGGCAGGTTTGCTACCGGTAGAGTGGCGGCGGCGATTGACTATCAGGCTGCTTTCACGAACATCGGCCGGGAAAAAGACATATCCAGGGCGTCGATACCGATCATTCCCATGATCGAACTCATTTGATAATTCACAGTGAGCGTCTTTCTCGTGATCCCGGCGATGTTCTGAGTGGCGTCGTCGACAACCAATGTGCTCACGGTACCGCCGTCCAGGATGTAGGACGATTGGATGGCCGTATTTCGCGCCCACACCGCTACGTCATAATTACTGACGCGGTTGCCCTTTTGATACTCGACCGTCACATAACGGCTGGTCTCCGCCGCAACCGCGCGCATGCCATTATAACCATGCATCCACAGCCCGACCTGCAACACGCCCAGCATCATGACGATGAAGATCGGCGCGATAAGGGCAAACTCCATTGCCGAAGTGCCGGATGAATCTTCGCGCAGGCGGCGCAATCTGCGGGTCATGACACTTGCACCATGCGCTGAACGGTCAGGTCAATGGGCGCGCCGACCCCGAATGCGGTCCACACCGGGATATACCGGTCGACTAGGCGAATCTGCAATATGGTCGCCTCGATAGTCCCTGTGGTGCAGCTGCCGGCAGTGTCCACATAGGTCGTTGTCGTCCCGCAGCGATACTTCGATGTGATTACAATCTTCGATGCTGGCAAGCCGAGCGAGGCCTGCAGCATCTCCTGAAG
>JAYVWX010000306.1:0-3118 GCA_043785715.1 Novosphingobium sp.
CCGGCCAGAATCCGAAATCCCCATAGACCATCGCCTGCGGCCCGCGGGTTCGTTCTTCGGGGACTTTCGTACGCCTGCCGGCGCCCGAAACTCTTCACGTATCCGGACAGTCAGCTTTTGAATGGCAACCTCTGCATTCCGAATTTCGGGCGACTGCCAGTGAAGCCGACCGCCGTTTGGGCTGGTCAACGCTCGTTCATCGTCTTTACCAGGTCGAAATAGTGATCGAGGCGATCGTCATGAGCTACATCCAGCATCTCGGCGAGCATGGTCGCGGCCGGATTGTAAAGGCCGGCCAGATTGTCGGCAGCGAGCGTGCCGGACTGGATAAGCAAGCCGCCCGTTCGCGCGATCACCAGCGCCATGCGCAGCGCCGCCAATACCTCATAATAACGCAAATCATCCACAGGGCGGCCGAGCGCCTTTTCGAAGTGCGCAATCTGCTGCGCTCGATCAGGCATGCCCTTGGGGAGAGGATTGCCTGCCGCGAGCATGCGGTCGAGTACGAACCACCAGCCAAGATCGATTTCTGCCGGACCGATCGATGCTGCTTCGAAGTCGAGCGCCGCTGTCACCGAGCCGTCGGGCCCGAACAGAAAATTGCCGGGATTGGAATCGCCCCACAAAAGTTCGGCGGGCGCGCCTCTGGGCTGTTTGTCCTGCAGATACGCGATGCCGGCATCGATAACCGGATGCCCCGCCGGGCAAACCATGTTTCGCCAAGCCGAGATCCAACCCAGATAATGGTCAAGGCCAGGCGCGCCGTAAGCGGGATCCATCAAAAAACGACCCTTGGCGCGCCAGTCGATCCGATTGATCCGCGCCATAACCGCAAGCGCCTTGTTCCAGGCATGGGCCCTTTGCGCTGGGGCAAGTTCGAGCAAGGGGCCTGCAATGTGATAGCTGGGATGCTGCGGCAAGGAGACGCCAGCGCAAGCCCGCATGACCAGAAACGGCGCTCCCAGGATCGACAAGTCTGTTGACCATCCCAATACTGTCGGGACGGGCACACCAGCTTGCAACAGCAGGTCCATCATCCGCGCCTGGCGTTCCATCGATGAGTCCAGGAACATATGCCGGCCAATACGCTCGATCCGCAAGACGATGTCGGCCAGGCCCGCGTCGGTCGCGACGTCAAGCAGCAGGGTATCAGCCGAAAAACCGGTTTTTGGCTGTTTGACGCCAGCCACCGCGCAACGCGTTCCAACACCCCCGGTTGCGCCAAGCCAGATGCAGAACGCTGTGAAGTCTTGTGCGATGGCGGCCAAGCCTCATCCCCTTTTGTGCAGAGCGGGCGTTTCGTTTGATGGCAGCGCCGGCAGCATTCCTGTCGAACAGGACCCGCTCCTCCGCGCTGATGAAGGACAGCATCTCGCCGGGGCGGGAAAACTTCTCTTCATCGGGGCGGACGATCCGCGCGTATTCTTCGGACCCGTAGACCTTCAGGAAATCGCCAATTTCCGCAAAGCCCATATCAGAACACATCGGCACGAACCGACCGGCCGCCAGCCAGTCAATGCTGGGGACAACTGGCGCGGGCTTGCCATGGAACTGGGTGTAGCGCGTCAATGGTTCCCATACTTGCGGCGCGGTCCGGGCCACACGGGGATGCTCGTTCCGATAATAGGCTTGCGCCACGTCCAGCGGAACGCCATCCGCCACATTCCCGCCCGCCAGGAACTTGACCGCAGAGCCGGATTCCGGTTTGACCGGAAATGCCTGCGCAAGCCAGACCACGCCAGCCGCCCCATCGATAACCGGGACGGCGAGGTCCCGCAGCGATGAATTACTGCGCAGCATATCGAGTACCGCGACGGCTGCGGCGGGCTCTTCGAACCAGAGTTCGAACAGGCCGTCGAACGCGGGGGGGAAAACGTCACGCAGCTCGTCGCTGATCGTTGCTGGCGCCACGTTGACAATGGCCCGGATCGTTTGGCCGTCGCTGGATGCGGCTGCGGCAAGCGCCGGAGCGATGGTGTCCAGCCATGCCTGCTCGAACGATGCCACCGAAACCTCATTGCGCTTTCGCAGCAGCACTGTCGCTCTCCACATCACGGCTTGCCTTCCGTTTCGGGTTTTGCGGACTGTCTATTTCCGCCGCTCCCCCCTCCCATCGCTTGGCTGTAATCGGGGTAGGCCAGCTTGCCGATCGCGCCGCCGTCGACCGGTATGTTGGCGCCGGTGATGAACCTGCTGCGATCTGACAGCAGGAACAGCGCCGCCTCGGCCGCCTCGGCA
The DNA here is from genome assembly GCA_043785715.1 of Novosphingobium sp. Taxonomy (GTDB): domain Bacteria; phylum Pseudomonadota; class Alphaproteobacteria; order Sphingomonadales; family Sphingomonadaceae; genus Novosphingobium. Next base: position 2,239 of record JAYVWX010000306.1, read on the forward strand.
TAGCTGCCAACCCGGCCGGCCATGGTCGTCGCCGCGATAGCGCGGTCAAGCGATCGGTGATCGAAATTGGCGGGCAAGGTCGAAACATCGCCCGGCTCCGGCCTGACCGTGCCCACCACCAGATTGTTGCAACGAACCCCGTGGCGCGCATAGTCGTTGGCAACTTGCCTGCCGAGCGCTTCCAAAGCGGCCTTGCACATTGCATAGGCCCCCATCAGCGGGATCGCCCGGGCCGCTGCAATCGCCGAAATGTTGACAATGGCTCCGCCCCCTTGCGCCATCATATGCGGCAGAACAGCCTTGCAGCAGAACAGGGCACTCATCGCACCAACGTTCATGGCATCCGCAAATGCGCTTGCCGGAAGTTCGTGGACAGACCCCAGACCGAACGCTTTCCCGGAAGGTCCGGCATTGTTGACCAGCATCGTCGGCGCGCCAAATCGGTTCACAGCCTGCGCGACCAGCTCTGTCACCGCCTCTTCGCTCGTCACGTCGGCCGCAAAGAATTCGGCCTCGCCGCCCGAACGCGTCAACGCCTGCCGGGCGGCGAGGCCGGTTTTGGCGTTGCGGCCGGAAATCATCACCGCCGCACCGTTGGCGACCAGCCGCATCGCTATCGCAAGGCCGATACCGGAACTGCCACCCATTACAATCGCGACGCGGCCCTGCAGGCGATCCGCGCCTTGGACCTGCGCCGCTTCAGCCATAAGGCAACGCTTGCCGGTGCACCACCTGCCGAATTGCTTGCATCATTCTCAATTCTCCTCGACCTGCAGCGGTTCGGTGCCGCTGGCGGCGAGAATGCTGGGACGCCACGGGATCAGCCTTGTCGTCGAGATGACCAACCGGGTCAATCATCCTGCCTTTCTCCGCAATTCTC
>JAYVWX010000307.1:0-2004 GCA_043785715.1 Novosphingobium sp.
GGTGGCATTGCCGCCCCAGCTGCCGCAGCCGAGCGAGAAGGTCTGGCGCATGCCGTTCCACAGATTGCCCGAATTGGACGCGGCCTGCGGCTGGTTGACCATGACCCGGCTGGTGTAGGTTTCATTGGCCAGCTTCATGATGTTGGCGTCGCTGGTCGAATAAATGCCGCAGCTGTGACCGCGGCCCTGGTAGCCCTGGATGCCGTTGGTCAGTGCGATCGCCTCGTCGATGTCCCTGGCGCGGTAAAGCGCCATTGTCACCGTCATCTTCTCGCCCGAGAAGGGATGGCCCGGGCCGAAGCCGGTTTCCGGGACGATGAAGAACTTGGTGTCCTCCGGCACGTCAAAGCCGGCGAACTTGCCGATGAACTGCGGCGTCTGCGCGACAATCTTGGCGTTGATCACGCCATCAATCCACAGCGCGGCCTGCAACTTGGCCTTCTGCTCCTCGTTCAGCACCATGCCGCCTTTGGCCTTGAGCTTTTCGAGCATCGGCTCGTAGATCGCGTCGAGCAGGATCACGCTGTTGTCAGACGAGCAGGACGCCGCCAGATCAAGCGTCTTGGACATGCGGATTTTCTCGGCTGCATCGTCAAGATCGGCGGTGTCGTCCACCGTGATCACGGCATTGCCCGCGCCGACCCCGAGCGCCGGCGTGCCCGAGCTGTAAGCCGCCACCACCATCGGGGCACCGCCGGTGGCCAGGATCCGGTCGCACTGCTTCATTAACTCGTTGGTCTTTTCGACCGAGGGCGTCTCGATGCCGATGACCAGATCGGCGGGCGCCCCAAGCTTGACCAGAGCATCGCGCATCAGGTCGCAGATCAGCTTGTTGGTCAGCTTTGCGCGCGGATGCGGGGCGATGATGATCGAATTGCGGCCTTTCACCGCCGAGATCGCCTTGATCACCGGCGTCGCCTCGGGGTTGGTCGAGGGTGACAACGCGCCGATCACGCCGATCGGCTTGGCGATCTTGATGAGGTTGCGCTCTTTGTCTTCCTCGATCACCCCGACCGACTTGTCGTCGATGATGTCCATCAGCGTGGCGCGGGTCTTGCGGAATATCTTCAGATACTTGCCATCGTAATTTCCGAGCTGGGTTTCCTCGACAGTGTGCCGGGCGATCTTCTCGGCGACATCCTCGCGCGCCACGGCATAGACCATGCCGCGGATCAGGCGGTCGACCTGGTCCTGCGTGTAATTCTCGATCTGCGCCTGCGCCGCGCGGCTGCGGGCAATGAGCTGGGCAATTTCCCGGGCTTCGGGCGTGTCGGCGATAGCTTGGGCGGCGGCCATGATCTTCCTCAAGGTTTCGGGTCCGCCGGCATCGACCGTTGCAGGACGATGTGGCCGGACAAATTTAAGCGAACGGTTATTTCCCTGCACTTTTGACCAGTTTCAGGCAAGATGATTCGCCTTTTTGCACACGCGGCAAGCAACTCGCCTGTTGCCCTGTTTCACCGCCTTCTGCATGAGGGCGGAGAAGGCAAGCAGCGGCACGAAGGGAAATCGCGTGAGCGGTACGGCAATCGATCAGGTTAAATTCCGCGAGGTGCTGGGCAGCTATCCGACCGGCGTCTGCGCAATCACCGCGCTGGCCCCCGACGGCATGCCCGCCGGCTTCGTGGTCGGCACTTTCATCTCGGTTTCGCTCGATCCGCCGCTGGTCGGCTTCCTGCCCGACAAGAGCAGCACAAGCTGGCCGGTGATCGAGCAGGCGGGGCATTTCTGCGTCAATGTTCTGGCCAGCGACCAGCAGCAGGTTTGCCGCCAAATGGCCGCCAAGGGAGCGGACAAATTCGCCGGGCTGAACGTCACCATGTCCGAACACCGCCTCCCGCTGATCGGCGGCGCGATCGCGTACATCGAATGCGCGATTTATTCGGTCAGCGAGGCCGGCGACCACTGGTTCGTCGTCGGGCGCGTGCTGGGGCTGCAAGTAGTGCGCGACGAAGACCCGATGCTGTTCCACCGCGGCCGCTACGGCGGTTTCGCCCAATTGGC
>JAYVWX010000308.1:0-5047 GCA_043785715.1 Novosphingobium sp.
GAAGCCGACTGGCTGTGGCAAACCGACACGTCTCGCCGGATACGGTCGGTTTCGCCCCGCTTCGCCTTTGCCATGGGGCAGGATTCGGCTGCGATCGACGGCAAATCCTTTGTCCAGCTGATCGCCGGCGAATCGTGGAATCACGACCCGCTTCCCGCGAGCCTGCACGACCTTGCCGAACGCCTCAAACGACGCGAAAGCTTTTCCAATCTGCCGGTTTGCGTCACGATCAATGGGGCGCAGCGCTGGTGGGAACTTTCCGGCACGCCCAAACTCGATGATAACGGCGCCTTCGACGGTTTTCGCGGGGTCGGATCGGATGTCACCGAACAGCGCGAAAGCTCTGAAAAGATCGCTTATCTTGCCCGCTACGATACGCTTACCGGTCTGCCGAACCGGATGATGCTGACCGAAGGACTGGGCGAAGTCATGAGCCACGCCGAGCAATGGCGGACTCGCTGCGCCTTCTTGATGATCGACCTCGACCGCTTCAAGGCGGTCAACGATACGCTGGGCCCTCTCGTTGGCGACAAGCTGCTTGCCTGCGTATCGCAGCGGCTGCAGGATCAGATCACCGACAACGAAATGTGCGGGCGGCTCGGCGGCGATGAATTCGCTGTCGTCATCCGCGATGCCTCGGATCTCGACCGGGTCCAGGATGTTGCGCAGCGTGTGATCGACTGTCTCTCGGAACCGTATCAGGTCGATCATCATACGCTGTACGTCGGCGCCAGTGTCGGCTCGGCGATCGGTCCCCGCGACGGGGCCACGGTCGAAACATTGATGAGGAATGCCGACCTTGCGCTATATCGTTCAAAGGACGAAGGCGGCGGGGTTCATTCCACGTATGAGCCAGCGCTCCATGCGCAGGCCGAGGAGCGGCGCAAGCTGGAGTTCTCGCTGCGCCGGGCGCTCGAACGTGACGAATTCATCCTGAACTACCAGCCGGTGGTCGATGCGGTGAGCGAGAAACTTGTCAGTTTCGAGGCCCTGATCCGCTGGAACAGTGAGGAACACGGCCTGGTCAGCCCGGCGAAGTTCATTCCGCTGGCCGAAGACACACGGCTCATTGTCCCGATTGGCGAATGGGTGCTGCAGGAGTCGTGCCGCCAAGCCATGAGATGGCCGGATCCGATCAAGGTTGCTGCCAATGTGTCGGGCGAGCAGCTGCTCGATCCCAATTTTATCCCCAGTATCGTTTCAGCTTTGTTAGCAAGCGGGCTGCCGGCGAGCCGGCTGGAAATCGAAGTCACGGAAAGCGTTTTCGTGCGCGAAGCGGGGCTGGCTCGCACGGCGCTTGAACAGGTCATGGCGCTAGGTTGCAGCGTTGCGCTTGATGACTTCGGCACCGGATACTCGTCGCTTGGTTACATTCGGAATCTGCGATTCTCGACGATCAAGGTGGACCGCAGCTTCGTCCAGGGTGCAGCGGTGGGGAGCCCCGAGAGCCTGGCGATCATCCGCGCGGTCGTCGCCATGGCCAACAGCCTGGAAATGTCGACCACCGCCGAGGGCGTAGAAAACGAAGCGGAACTGGCGATCGTGCGGGAACTTGGCTGCAAGAAAATCCAAGGCTATTATTTTGGCCGCCCAATGTCCGCGTTCGATACCGAGACGCTGTTCCGGCAGCAACGGCGACCCAATCCGGCGTTAGCGCCAATGGCGATCAGAGCCTGACCTGGCGGCGCCTTCAAGCCCGCACCAGCCCTTTGACGGCGCTTTCGAACAGCGCGCGGCCGTCGGTGCCGCCATGCGCCGCTTCGATCCCCCGTTCGGGATGCGGCATCATGCCCAGGACATTGCCGGCAGCATTGAGCACGCCGGCGATCCCGCGCGCCGAGCCATTGACCGGTTCGGCATAGCGCAGCGCCACGCGGCCCTCCCCCTCAAGCCGGTCGAGCGTGGCGTCGTCGGCGAAGTAATTGCCGTCGTGGTGGGCGACGGGAAGAGTTATCCGCTGGCCGCGGGTATAGCCGGCGGTGAACAGAGACTGGCTGTTGGCGACGGTCAGCGCCACTTCGCGGCAAACGAAGCGGATGCCGGCATTGCGCATCAGCGCGCCGGGCAGCAGCCCCGATTCGGTCAGCACCTGAAAGCCGTTGCAGACGCCCAGCACCGGCACCCCGCGGCCAGCGGCGTCGACCACCGCGCGCATGATCGGTGAACGCGCCGCCATTGCGCCCGAGCGCAGATAGTCGCCGTAGGAAAAGCCCCCGGGCAGGGCGATGAAATCGAGCCCGGCGGGCAAGTCGGCGTCGCCATGCCAGACGCGGAACGGGGCGGTGCCGGAGGTCTTTTCCAGCGCATCGGCCATATCCCGGTCGCAGTTCGAGCCGGGAAAAGTAATGACGGCGGCGCGGAAGGTGCTCATGCCCCGGCCTCTGCGTCCACCCGCTCGATCCGGTAGTTCTCGATCACCATGTTGGCGAGCAGCTTGCGGCACATGTCATCGAGCGCGGCATCGCTGACATTCGCGTCCACTTCCAGCTCGATCAGCTTGCCGGCGCGCACGTCGGAGACCCCGGAAAAGCCCAGTCCCTCGAGCGAATGCTGGATGGCGCGGCCCTGCGGATCGAGTACGCCGGGCTTGAGACTGACGGAAACGCGAACTTTCACGAGATTACGGCTTTCATCGCGGGCCTTCCACAGAAGCTGGGGCGCGAGGGGGGACTCGGCCGCAGCCTATGCCGGGTGCGGCGCGATGGAGCAAGCGGGGGCCTGTGTACGGTGCCCTAACGTACCCAGTCCAGCCCGATTTCCTCGTAGAACTCGCGCGTTTCCGCCCAGTTCTCTTCCACCCGCACATGCAGGAACAGGTGGACCTTCACCCCCAGCAGATCGGCCAGCTCCTTGCGCGATGCCTCGCCGATAGCCCTGATCCGCGCGCCGTTCTTGCCGAGGACAATGCTTTTCTGACTGTCGCGGGCGATGACGATCTGCTGGTGAATCTCAAGCGAGCCGTCCTTGCGGGTCGCGTAGCTTTCGGGGCGCACCAGGCTGTCATAAGGCAGTTCGTCGTGCAACTGGCGGTAAAGCTGTTCGCGGGTAATCTCGCAGGCGAGCAGGCGCTCGCTGGCATCGGAGACCTGATCTTCCGGATAATGCCACGGGCCCTCGGGCATCAGCTCGGCCAGCCGCGCCTTGAGCTGCGGCACACCGTCCCCGGTCAGCGCCGAGACGAAGAACACCTCGTCGAATCCGGCCTGCTCGGTCAGTTCCTGCGCGGCGACCAGCAGCGGTTCCTTGGCGCAGGCATCGACCTTGTTGAGCACCAGCAGCTTGCGTTCGGGCCGGGTGGCGAGCGATTCCAGGATCGGCTCAAGATCGTCGCGGCGCTTCTTGCGGGCATCGACCACCAGCAGGATCGCGTCGGCCGCATGGGCGCCTTCCCAGGCGGCGGCGACCATGGCGCGGTCGAGCCGGCGTTTGGGACTGAAAATACCGGGGGTGTCGGCCAAGATGATCTGCGTGCGGACGCCTTCGCCCTCGGCAATCGCGATGCCCATCAGCCGCGCGCGGGTGGTCTGCTTCTTAGCGCTGACGATGGCCACTTTCTGGCCGACCAGCGCGTTGACCAAAGTCGACTTGCCGGCGTTGGGCGCGCCGATCACGGCGACCACGCCGCAGCGGGTGTTGGTGGGGGCCTCTTCACTCATGCGAATCGCTCCAGAAAAGCCGCGGCGGCTGCGGTTTCGGCATCCTGCTTGCTAGAGCCCGAGCCTCCGCCTCGCCGACGCCGTTGACGCAGACCGCGACCAGGAAGAGCGCGGCATGATCGGGGCCGGAGCGCTGGCTCACCCGGTATTGCGGGGTCTTGCGCTTGTTCATCGCCGCCCATTCCTGCAACGCCGATTTGGGATGTTTGACGCTGCCGGCCAAGCCGGTGACCGCGTCGGACCAAAGCTCGCGCACCATTGCCCGCGCCGCCTCATAGCCGTGAGTCACGAAACAGGCGCCGATCAGCGCTTCCATCACATCGCCGAGGATATTGTCGCTGTCCTGCGCACCGTCGTCGCGGGCCTGCTTGCCGAGCCGGATATGGCTGCCGAGCCCGATGTCCCTGGCGATGCTGGCGCACATCGTCCGGCTGACCAGCGCATTGAGCCGCTGCGAAAGCTTGCCCTCGTCGCCGGTGCCCCGGTCGTGCAGCCATTCGGCGACGACCAGTCCGAGCACCCGGTCGCCGAGGAATTCGAGCCGTTCGTAATTGCGTTCGTGGCCGGTGCTGCCGTGGGTCAGCGCCTCAAGCCACAAGCCCTCGTCCGCCGGCGCCCGCCCGGCAATGCGGGTAAGGAAGGCGTGGGTGTCCTCCTCGAACATCCTCCTAGAACGTGCCGCCCATCCGGCTCCACCGCGCAGCGGTAAACCAGGTCCACGGTTTGAGCCAGGACGACGAACCATCGGTCGAGAACATCATTACCGTCGCCCGGCCGATCAAATTGGCCTGCGGCACGATGCCGATGCCCTGGCCGGCGACTGCGGGGAAGCGGCTGTCCATCGAATTGTCGCGGTTGTCGCCCATCAGAAACAGGCTTGCTTCGGGAACGACGACGGGCGGAGTATCGTCCTGCGGGGTTTGGCCGAGATCGAGCACTTCGTAGCTGCGTCCGCCTGGCAGGGTTTCGCGGTAGCGGGGATAGCTGCACACTTGGGCGCCATCCGGCTTGGCCACCAGATATTCCGGCTGGTAGCAATTGGTGTTGGGTGTGACCGGCAGCTCGAAATCGGCGATCTTGCGCTTTGGCACCGGCTGCCCGTTGAGATAAAGCTGGCCGCCGATCATCTGCATCTGATCGCCCGGCAGGCCGATCACCCGCTTGATGTAATCGGTGTCGTTATCCGGCGGCGCCTTGACGATGACGATGTCGCCCCGTTCCGGTTGACCCGCGAAAATCCGGCCCGGGATCAACGGCAGGCTGAACGGCAGCGAATAGGAGGAAAAGCCGTAGGGCCATTTGGCGGCGAGCAGATAGTCGCCGTTCTCCAGCCGCGGCAGCATCGATTCGCTGGGGATGTTGAACGGCGAGAAGATGAAGCTGCGGAACAC
>JAYVWX010000309.1:0-5526 GCA_043785715.1 Novosphingobium sp.
ACCGGATCGAAACGCTGGTTGGTGAGCTGCGCATCGTCACCGATGGCCTCGCCCACGATCTGCGCTCGCCGATCACGCGGCTGAAATCGACGCTTGAGCGGGCGATCATCGACACGCACGACCCGCAAGCCCTTGCCGCGCTCCAAAAAGTTTCGGCAGAATCCGACACTCTGCTCGCCATGCTCTCAACCGCGCTCCAGATCAGCCGCGCCGAAGCGGGGATCGGGCGCGAACGCTTTATCGAAACCGACGTGGCGGCCATGCTGGCGGATCTGGTGGAACTCTATGGACCTGTCGCCGAGGAGCAGGGAATGGTACTGTTCTGCAATGCGCCGAGCGAACTTACCGTCTCGCTCCACCGCGAGCTAATCGGTCAGGCCTTGGGCAACCTCATCGAGAACGCAATCAAATATGCGCAAGGTGGCCGCAAGATTGCGCTGGCCGCTACTCTCACGAAAAATGGAGTGACCTTGAGTGTCGCCGACGATGGCCCGGGCATTCCCGAGGCGCGTCGGACCGATGCGCTCAAGAAATTCGGTCGACTCGATCCAGCGCGCACCATTTCCGGTTCCGGCCTTGGCCTGTCTCTTGTCGAAGCGGTCGCACGCCTGCATGGCGGCGACATTGCGCTGGAAGACAATGCGCCCGGTTTGAAGGTGGTTTTGACCATCAAGCGATAGTGCGGGTGCGGCGGGTGCATTCTCTGCCCCGCATGAACTTTCCTTAATCTTCGCGCCCCGGGGCAGAAATTTCCGTCCTTCTATCGTCATTCCGCAACACCGGGTTGCGAGCCAAAGGAGTGATGAAATGGGTATTCTGGATTTTGTCGAAGAAGCCGCTGGTGCCTTTGCCGCCGATAAGGCGCTCGAAGCCGCCGATCCGAATGCGGGGCTTCTGGCCAAGGGGGCTGCGGCATTCGCCGGGTTTGAAGGCGTCTCCAAGCTGAAAGAGGTGCTTGGCGGAAGCGGTGACGAGCAAGCCAATGCCGACCAGAGCGACACTGGTGAAACCGCTGCTGCGAATGACGATCAGGGCAACGATAGCGCCTGACGTCACGGTGGAGGCCGGGGCCTGCCGCCCCGGCCAACCGCTCAGAATTCCCTTTGAATGACCAGTCCGATAGTCACCTGCGGATTGTTCTCCAAGGTGACTGCAATGCCCGGTCCGATATTGAACTTGTCGGGGACCGCCAGCTGATAGCCCAGCTCAAGCGAGGCTGGTGCGCCCTTCTCCACGACGAGATCGAAAACGACGGCGTCTTCCGCGCGCGCTGGCGCTTTCACGCCCAGAATGAACCCCGGTGTCCACACGGCATTGTTATCCGGCGATTTGACATATTCGACTAAGCCATTGACGTAGAACACAACCCTGCCGACGGTTTTGGCGACAATCACAGTGCCGGTCAGCGCAACGCCCAATTTGGGCTGCGAAAAGTAGATCACTGCGGAAAACGACGTGGCGATCGTCGGCACCTTACCGTCATCGGCGTGCCAACGTTGCTCCCAGCCCAACCCCGCTGTCCTGCTGAGATGCAGCCGATCATCCCACGTGACCGTCGGTAGCAACAGCGACATCACAGCGTCACACGCACCGCGCTCTTTGCCCGGTGCAAACTGGATCGCGGTCTGCAACTGCGTCGTTCCCGATGCGCTCGACAGGCCCATCGCCAGCGTCGGACGTTGCGGGTCGGTCGGCTGTCCGTCGAGCAGCGAACTGAAGGCAGACACACCCTGCTGATCGGCGACATCGTCGCCGCAGTCGATTTCCCGGCTGTGGGTTCGCGTTTTGGCGAATGCCTGCTGGGGCGCTATGCCAGGCAGCGCCACCAGAAATGCAATCAACAATCTCGTTATGTGTCGCACGAAATTCCTCTCGTCAGCTGCACTATCATTGGAAGAAGGCAAGTCGGCCAAGCAGAACCGGATTGGCAGCGCCCCTTCCGTCGCCATTGGCGGCGATATCAGCTTCGCAGAATACTCCCGATCTGGGCTGCGAGATTACGATGCGGCTTCAACGCGTCCGCTGCGTTCGAGCTTGCCCCAACCAACCCAGGGCCCGCGCATGGCGTTGATGACGGCGCGGATCACCACCGAATACATCAGCTGACGGTAGATGAAGCGCTGCGCCACCAGCAGCAGCGCCGGATAGCGCTTCTCGCGCTGCTCCAGCCGGTAGGCGACCCAGCCGCACAGCACGTCGATGGCCGTAAACACGATCCAGTATATCGCCATGCGCAGCACGTCGCTCTGGGTCTGCGCCCAGCCATGCTGTTGGACGCGCAACCAGGTCGAGACGATGCTGACCACCAGGGCGAGGTCAATCAGCGGCGAGATCAGGGCGAAGCCGATCTGGAACAGCCAGGCCTGCGGGATGCCGATATAGGCTAGACCTTCGGGCTTGCGTGTTCGCAGGATCGAGCGGTGCTTCCATAGGCATTGCAGCGTGCCGAACGCCCAACGAAAGCGTTGCTTGGATAGGGCGGAAAAGCTTTCGGGCGCTTCGGTCCAGGCGACCGCATCGACATCGTAGCCAATCCGCCAGCCCTTGCGCTGGATGGCGATGGTCAGGTCCTGATCTTCGGCCAGCGTATCGGTTGGATAGTCGCCGACGCTGGCAAGTGCCGATCGCCGCCATGCCCCGACCGCTCCCGGCACCACCATGATTGCATCGAACTGCGACAGCGCCCGGCGTTCCAGATTCTGGGCGGTGACATATTCGACCGCCTGCCAGCGGGTGACAAGATTGTGGCGGTTGCCAACCTTGGCATTGCCCGCGACTGCGCCGATTTTGGGGTCTATGAACCAGCGGGCCAGCTTGGCGATGGTTTCGGCCTCGAACTGGGTATCGGCATCGAGCGCGATGATGATTTCGCCTTTGGCCAGCTTGAGCCCCTCGTTGAGTGCGCGAGCTTTGCCGCCGTTCTCCAGCGTCAGGAGCTGCACGCGCGGATCGCTGCCGAAGGCGCGGCAGACAATCGCGCTGGTCTCATCCTTCGAGCCATCGTCGATGACGATCACTTCCAGACCGACATCGCAGCTCTGCAAAACGCGCTGCACCGACGCCACGATCACCCGCGCCTCGTTGAACGCCGGGATCAGCACCGAAACGAACAGCGAGGGATCGATCGGCGGCGGCACCGGGCGGTTTTTTGGCCGGTTGCTGTTCCATGCCAGCACCGCGAGCACAATCGCCCGCCCGATACCCAGCATGATCACGGCGAAGAACAGCCAGTTGAGCGCGTAACCGAACATGCCGAAAAACAGGAAGATGCCGACATCGGCGCGCACTGAGAGCAGATCCCGCCCCGTCACCTTTGGCATCACCGCATCGCGTGACAGCCCCGCGAGCTGCGATACCGGCGCAAACTGGTAGCCCTTGGCACGCAGTCCATCGATGATCGCCGGCAGCGCAGCAACTGTCTGGGAGCGATCGCCGCCGCCATCGTGCAGCAGGACGATCTGGCCCGCAGTTTCCGGATTATCGGTCTGCACTTGATCGAGCGCTGCTTTGACGATGGCGGCAACGCCGGGCCGCTTCCAATCGCTGGGATCGACGTGCAGGCCGACATTGGTGTAGCCATCCTGTTGCGCTACCAGCGCCGGCACGATTTCGTTCGCAGTGGTCGGCTCCGCATCGCCGAAATAGGGTGCGCGGAACAGGCGGAGCGACCGGCCGGTATAGGCCTCGACCAGCCGCTGCGTGCTGTTGAGCTCGATCCGCGTGCCCTCGGCCGAAACCTGTGCCAGATTGGGATGGGTGAAGCTGTGATTGCCGATCTCGCTGCCTTCATCGATGATGCGATTGAGCAGGAAGGGATGCGGCATGGCATTCTCGCCGATGACGAAGAAAGTTGCGGGGACATGCTTCGCCTTCAGAATGTCGAGGATTTGGGGCGTCCATTCGGGGTCTGGGCCGTCATCGAAACTCAGTGCGACGAGGCCCTTCTGATAGCCCGCGCGACGGATGACATAGGGCGTGGGCAGCGCATGATATTGCTCATCGACAACCAGCCCCTGCTTGCCCTGGGTGAGGGTGCGGCTGCCATCGACCGGTGTTTCCTCAATCCGCAAAATCTCGCCATTGCCTTCGATATCGACTGCGCCTTGCGAACGCAGGCTCCGCAGATCGGGCAACTTGCCGGTCTGGAAGGCGTCGAGAACCTTCCACACGTCCGGATCTTCGGTGCCGAGCCGCCACAGCGCGACACCAGCAACCCCTTCCAGGGCCGAAGCGCGCAGCTGGTTCCAGGCACTCACTGCGTCGAGAAACCAGACCGTATGTGTGTCGCCATTCTCTTCATAGCTGAAAGTCGGATTGCCGCTCGCCTTGTCGAACTGGATTACTGCCTCGCTGTCATGCGCTGCCAGCCACGAATCCTCGACCGAGCCGGTGTCGCCGCGTCCGTTGCCGGTCCAGTCGTAGCTATAGCTGCCGACTCCGACGATCGCCTTGTTACGCGGGACAACTGCGAGGGCGGCTTTCAGATGATCGACAAACCATTGCTGGCTGGCAATCGGCCCGGCCTCGGCATCGGTGGTGTGCTCGTCGTAATCCATCAGCACCAGGCGGTCGGCGACCTTGGCATAGGCGCCAAGATTCCATTCCTCATTGTCCACCGGCACCGCCAGCGTGATCAGCCAGCGATGCGCCGCATAGCGCTGCTTCGCCTGGGCCAGGAATTTGAGATAGTCACCCTGCGCCGAGGCCGGCAGTTCCTCGAAGTCGAACATCACGCCGATGGCGCCTCGCGCGGCGAGCTGCGGCTCCAGCCGGTTGAGCAGTGCCGCGCTCGCCTTGGGATCGTGCATCAATGCCGCCATACCGGCGCCATCCCATTTGCCGTTCAGCACATTTTGCACCATCGGGACGATCGCTGGCGGCCTGGGTGTCGAAGCCAGCAGCCTGTCGAGCTGGTGATCGGGGAACACGGTCAAATGGTGATCCGCGCCGGTCACCGAAATCAACCCGGGCACCAGCCAGTCCAATTCCCTTATGTGCAGGGCCAGCGATGCACGGCTGGCATCGTCCCATGGAACATAGAAGCCGACCTTGACCTGCTTGACCTTCTTCTCACCCGCTGCGCTGCCGCCGGGAAGCCACGACTTGATACTGGCAATCGTTTTGCCAACCTTTTGCGACAACGGACGCGGTTGGGGCCGCTCCATCGCCAAGGCAAGCGGGCGCGGGATGGGAACATCGACCAGCGTTACCGCAAATATGCCCGCCGTGACGGCCAGCAATAGCAGCCCGGCCAGAAAACTCCGAACGGTCCAGCGATTGCGACGCCCGCTTGCATCGTAGAAAATCGGTCGTTCCATGATCTACCCCAGACCTTGCGATCAATTACTTGCCGCAAGGATCGGGCAATCCCTAGTCTTGGAACACTGCCAGCGCGGTGACCGGTTCATTAAACTCCAGTAACCTGACACAGTATCAAGGGATCCGGTTCGCCTGTATGCGCTCGGCAAAGGCAAAGAGAAATGCTCCCGACCAGGCAAGCAGCAGGATGCCGTTGATCGACCCGAT
>JAYVWX010000310.1:0-2572 GCA_043785715.1 Novosphingobium sp.
CCCTGAAGGGGAGAGGGCTATGCAGTCAGCTTTCAATCACTTCAAGCGTCACCCGGTCATTGGTGAACACGCAAACTTCTGCCGCAACCTGCATCGCCCGCCGCGCAATTTTCTCGGGATCGTCTTCATAATCCGACAGGGCTTTTGCCGCAGCCAAGGCATAATTGCCGCCCGAGCCGATCGCCGCGATCCCGCCCTCCGGCTCCAGCACATCGCCGTTGCCGGTGAGGATCAGCATGACCTCGGCGTCAGCGACGATCATCAAGGCTTCGAGGTTGCGCAGGTACTTGTCGGTCCGCCAATCCTTGGCGAGTTCCACCGCGGCGCGCATCAACTGGCCGCGATATTGCTCGAGCTTGCGTTCGAGCCGCTCGAACAGGGTGAAGGCATCTGCGGTCGCTCCGGCAAAGCCGGCGATCACCTTGTCGCCCTCGCCCAGCCGGCGGACCTTGCGGGCATTGGGCTTCATCACGGTGTTGCCCATCGAAACCTGGCCATCGCCAGCAATAACGGTCCTGCCGCCCCGTTTCACGCCGATGATGGTGGTGCCGTGCCACTGGATCAGGCCATGGCTTGCCGCATGATTGTCCATGCCGGCGGATATGGGGCTTCGGGCGTAATTGTCCAGCCTAACCGCCGGAGGACTTCCAAGCGTGCGCGCGGCGTTCAGCTGCCGTTGGGCCCGCCGCCGGCCCCGCCGCCACCGCCGCCCAAGCCCGGCGCACCGACCGAGCCGATGTTGCCGAAGATATCGTCCAGCAGCCCGCGGTCGCGTCCGAGCGTCGGGGTCTTGTCGCCGTTGGGATCGAGCCGCACGATCTTTTCCGTCGCCGCCCGATCAACCCCGGCCACGTTGCCCGCCGGATCGAACCGCACGCGCAGGATGGTCTGCTGCTTGGTCAGGGGGCGGCGGAACGCCTTCTGGGTGGTGTCCTGCGAAACATAATACCATGCCTGATCGCCGAACTGGCTGACAAAGGTCGGCCGGCCCAGCGTGCGTTCTACTGAAACGCGGTTATCGACGCCAGGCAAGACCGAATCGACCAGCGCGGTGTCGAGCAGATAACCCCGGTGGTCGCGGATCGATGCGCAGCCGCCAGCGAGCACCGCCAGCCCCGCCGCGAATACCAACCCGAGACCTTTACGCCCTGCCAACTGCATAATCCGAAACTCCATTGCCACCCGGCAATCCGCCCGTGTAACGGCGCAAGCCTTAGAACTCCCGGCACGATACCGCAATGCCATTGGCCGCTGTGCCGATGGGAACCGCGGGTGGTGCCCGGCTGTTGAATTGCCGCTGAACGAAAGTCACACCCCGTGTCGATCCTCTCCCGCCTGCTCGGCAAACGCCACGACGACCGCGCCGCGGTCCGCCCGCTTTGGCACCGGGTGGTCGAAATTGCGCGCGAGCCGCATTGGTATGCCGAATGCGGTCTGGCTGATACCGTGCCCGGCCGGTTCGATGCGATCACCCTGGTGCTGGCGCTGGTGCTGCGGCGCATGGAGCAGGACGAGGCGCTAACCATTCCATCGGTTCGGCTGAGCGAGCTTTTCGTCGAGGATATGGAGGGCCAGTTGCGCCAGAGCGGTGTCGGCGATGTGGTGGTGGGCAAACATATCGGCAAGCTGATGGGTGCGCTCGCCGGCCGACTTGGCGCGATCCGCGAGGCGCTGCCACTGGGCGAGGCGGCGCTGGCCGAAGTGGTGGTGCGCAACGCGACAATGGTCAAGGGCGGCGGCCACCCGGCCAAGGCGGCAGCGCGGTTGCTGGCATTGGCCGACGGACTGCGGACCATCCCGGCAGCGGCGCTCTTGGCAGGAGCTATACCGCGGTGAGCACAGCCGAATTCTCGCGTCCGCTCGATGTCCGCCAGGTGGAGGGCCTGACGCTGCGACTGACCGCCAGCGCAACCGAACGGGCCGCTCTCGCGGTGCGGTTCGAGCTGGTGCGGATCGACCAGCTGGAGGCTGAAGTGGTGCTTACCCGCGATGGCCGGACGGTGGCGGCCAGCGGCACCTTCAGCGCCGACATTGTCCAGACCTGCGCCGTATCGGCCGAGGACCTCGCTACGACGATCCGCCAGCCACTAGCCCTGCGCTTCGTGCCCGCCGGCAGTCACCTGCCGGATGACGAACGGGAACTCGACGCCACTGCACTGGACGATATCGAATACACCGGCTGTGAATTCGACATCGGCGAAGCGGTGGCGCAGAGCTTGGCACTGGCCATCGATCCGTTCGCTACCGGGCCGGACGCCGAGAAGACGCGCAGGGCCGGACTGCTCGGCAAGAGCGAGACCGGCCCGTTTGCGGCATTGAAGGGACTGTTAGGCAATAGGTGAAGCGCCGGCGCTAGTCGAGGACCGACCAATCGGTGGTGCGGGCGCGCGGCGCGGGCTTCTCAGCGAGAAGCGGCGCCCAGCGTCCGCTTTCCTCGTCGAGCATTCCCAGAATTGCTCCTTCCGGCAGGCTGAAGCTTATCGGCTGACCGTTGCCGAATTTTGGCAGATCGGTTTGGCGATGGGTAGAAACCATCAGTACGACGTTCGTCATTTCCACTCTCCCAAAGAGC
>JAYVWX010000311.1:0-2295 GCA_043785715.1 Novosphingobium sp.
CGACTGGGACCGGTTGATGGCCAACTATATCGCGGCAGGAGGCGATCCGGTCGACGACGTAGCACTGCGCTATTTCCGGGTCTGGGCCAACGTCCGCAATGCCGCAGGGTCAAACCTCATTGGAGCTAACTTCGTTGCCGGGCTGGCCGACGACCTCAAGCTGACATTCCTGCCCTATTTCCATTTCCCGATGTTTATCACGGCGGCGCAAGCACTGATAGAAGGCGCTTAACCCAGCACCGCCCGCGCAATGATATTGCGCTGCACTTCATTGGTGCCGCCGAAGATCGACCAGCAGCGCCCGTAGAGATAGTGATGCGCCATCATGCTGGCGGCCTGCGCGGGCCAAAGATGGGTCTCGGGCGCGAGGTGGAGATCGGCAGGGTCGTGCACTGCGCCCATCGGCCCTTCGATTTCCAGCGCAATCTCCGAAAGCAATTGCAGAATTTCGGTGCCGCGGATTTTGAGGATCGACGCCTGCGGGCCTTCCTTCGATCCGCCGCCTGCCCATATCTTCACATAATCCGCTTCGAGCGCACAGAGGGTGAGCAACTGGATTTCAGCGCTTGCCAGTTTCTGGGTCATCAAGGCCTTGGCGGGCGAGGCCTCAAGCCCGGCGAGCATCGCCTCGATCTGGCCAAGCAGTCGCAGTTTGGGGCCGGTATCCGCAATCGCGACACGCTCGTTGGAGAGCAGGAACTTGGCGATTGTCCAGCCCTGGCCCTCGCCGCCGACCAAATTCGATACAGGCACGCGGACGTCATCAAAGAACAGCTGATTGGTGTGGTGCTGGCCGTCAATCGTGACGATCGGGGTAACGGTAATTCCCGGGGTTTTCATATCGATCAGCAGGAAGGATATCCCGGCTTGCGCCTTAACGTCTTTGTTGGTGCGGACAAGGCAGTGCATCCAATCCGCCCAGTGCGCTTCGGTCGTCCACATCTTGGTGCCATTGACGACATAATGAACTCCATCCCGCACGGCGCTCGTCTTGAGCGAGGCGAGGTCAGAGCCGGAATTGGGCTCCGAGTAGCCCTGGCACCACCAGACATCGCTGGTGAGAATCCCCGGCAGGTGCGCCGCGCGCTGTTCGTCGGTCCCGAACACGTGCAGCACCGGGCCGACCATGTTGACCCCATAAGGGATGATCATTGGCGCATTGTTGATCGATGCCTCTTGCAGGAAGACCAGCTGCCGCTCGAGGTCCCAGCCTGCTCCACCGTGCTCGCGGGGCCAGGCGGCGGCAAACCAGTTGTGGGCGTAAAGGATTTTCTGCCAACGGACATAATCATCCTTGCCCATCTCCAGGCCCTTGGCGCCCTTGGCGGCAATGTCGGCGGGCAAATTGGTGGCAACGAACGCGCGGACTTCGGAGCGGAAGGCAGCAAGCTCTTCGCTTTCATCAAGTGACGCACCGCCCAGCGCGGCAAAACGGGCGAGGTGAATGTCGCTGCTGCCCCATTCGGCTCGGATCGCGGCGAGGCGGCGCAGACAGTGACTTATGTTAAGCTCGTCCGATACCCCCATTCCGCCATGCAGTTGAACGGCTTCGTGTGCCACATGCTTGCCAAGTTCGTCAGCCAGCGCTTTGGCAGCGGACGCCAGGGCCAGTGCCCCTGATGCATTCTTGTCGATCGCATCAATCGCGCGGCCCGTCAGGATGCGCGACTGCTCTGCTGCTGCGAACATATCCGCCGCGCGGTGCTGGAGCGCCTGAAAGCTGGATAGCGGCACGCCGAATTGTTTGCGGGTGCGCAGATAGGCAAAGGTCGCGGCGGTCAGAATCGCAATAATACCCGCCGCTTCAGCTGCGAGCCCGACGCATGCGCGGGCAGCAAGGTCCGAAAAGGCTGCGGCATTGCCAACCTTGCGAGCCGGCGCATCGGTGAAGGTAATTGTTCCAGCCGAGGATCCGTCGATCAGGCGATAGTGCTTTATTACTGCCTCGCTTGCCTCGACCGACCACAGTCCGGCTTCGCCATTGCGGGTGGCACTCACAATCATTGAATGCGCAAGGTCGGCATGTCGCGCAGCGATCTTCTGACCTGAGATTCGGTCATCGGCATCTACGCGCGTAGCGGGCAGCGCAAAGGGGTCGAAGCCTTCCGCTATCGCGAGGGTCAGCACCTGCTTTCCGGCGATTACCGGACCTGCATCGGCCAGCAAGCGCCCGCCAAGAACCGACGACAACAGGGGCTCCACCGCCAGCGTCCGTCCGATCTCGGCCATGACGACCGCCAGGTCACGCATCGTTCCGCCAAATCCGCCGGAATCCTCCCGGAAGCCCACTCCGAT
>JAYVWX010000312.1:0-3934 GCA_043785715.1 Novosphingobium sp.
CGGCGCGAGTGTTGTATTCGGCCAGCGTCAGCGGCCCGGCGGTGGTCATGTAGCGGTCCTGCTTATCCGGGTGATGGGTCACACCCTTGCCGATCGGGCTGAGCCGCGGGGCCTCGTCCTTGCGGCTGAGCACCGAATAGGGGATCTGCGAAAGATAGCGCACCGGATTGTTATTGTGCTGCATCATCGCATAATCGTGCAGCCGCTGGCTGGGCATATCGACCAGCCCGACAATTTCGCCAAGGAAATCGCGGCCGAACTCGTCGTTGAGCAAGTGCCGGAACCGGTTGGCGCGCGGATCGATCGTCATCCAGTCGCCCACATCATAAACCCCGGCAACGTGCGCCAAATCCTTGATCAGCGAAAAATAGACCAGCGCCCCGCCGTCCATCATCTCGTCGCGCGACCAGCCGGCCATGCGCTTCCACAGTTCGACCGTCGCCGCCCGGATTTTTACCGTGAGATCCTCAAACGTCCGCGTCAGTTCTTCAGCCGAACCCATGCCCACCGGCACGAAGCCGTCCGACAAGGCATCCGAGGTATAAAGCCCGATCCCGGTCAGCTTGTCCGAGGTGAATTCCGGGCGGCTTTCGAAACTGCCCCAATCGTCCATCAGGTAGAAATGGCAGCCTGTGGCTTCCATTGTGACGGTAAGGTTGTTGTAGGGAATATCGCTCGCCACCCCGTCGAGCCAGGGATAGTCGCCTTCGGCGAGATCGGTGAATTCGCGCACGATCATCTCGCGGTCGTCGGCGAGGCGATAGGGGCCGGAATTGTTGAGCGTGCAGCGGCTCTCGCAGGAAACCAGAAAGCCGTATTGCGACACCGTGGCGAGGAAGGTCTGCGCCGCCGCGTTCAGCCGGTCGCCAGGTTGGCAGCGATGCAGCTCGGCATGGAAGCGCTGGATGCGGCGTTCGGGCAGGATCTGCACGCGCTGGCCGAACTCGCGGGCGTTGAGATGCCCGTCCTCGCGCTGCTGCGCCAGCTTGAAGCGCCGCCAGAAATCCATGACATAGGCGACATCCTCGGCCGCGTCCGCGGGATCGAGCATGCCGAAATTGATCAGCATCTCGCGCCCGATCAGATAGAATGTCGGCAAGCCCCAACCGGTCAGATTGCCGAGCTTGCCGCCCATCGCACGAGCCCGGTCGCCGATTTCTTCAGCCGGCATGCTCGCTTCCACCTTCCGCAACAGCTCCGGGTAGCGGTAGAAGCAGCAGAGATAGGACAGCAGCATATAGGACGGCACCGGAAACAGCTTCGATTCCTGGACGGTTCGCGTCACGCACAACCAGTAGGTATCGTCCCCTACCGTCTGTATACCGTTATTAGCTTCCAGCAATCGGACGTAATCGAGCATCGGATGCTGCCTTTCCATCGCACGGCGGGGTTGTGGACCACCGCTCTCCGGCCTGTCAATATCGTCCGACGATTTTCCAGGATTGGCAGAATTCACTCCGGCGGGGAAACCGGCTCGGGCGGAATGATCCAGCTGTGCGATTCGATGATCATCGCGGGCACTGGCTTGCCTCTGCGGTCACGCGCCGGGCGGAAGCGGAAGCGTTGCTCGATCAGGCGGCAGGTTAGCTGGTCAAGCACGGGAATACCGCTCGAGCCTTCGGCCCGGCAGTCGCTCACGCTTCCGTCGATGTTTACCCGGTAGAGCACCTCGACCTTGCCGGTGCTCCCGGCAGGCAGCAATCCCTCAGGCAGGTCACCAAACGACAGCCGGCCTTTGGTTCTGCGCGGACCGACGACTGCGCCCCCGCCGGCCCCGTCGCCGCCATTACCATCGCCGCCGCCGCCATTGCCGTCGCCAAACCCGCCGGCGCCCTCCCCCGGACCCGGCGTATCGGCCGCGCCGGAGGATGCCGCCTGGCCGATCCCGGCCTGCGTGGTGGTGACGACCGGAGGGGGCACGATCAGCGGCGTGACTGGCATGGCGACGATGTCCGTCGCTTTGTTCCGGAGGTTTGGCGGCGATGCCTCGTGCCTGGCTGCCCGGGTTGGCGCAGGCCGGCGAACTTGCATTGGCGGTTTGCGTTCAGGCGGCTTTTCGCGTGTGAGGCCGATGGTAACGAGCGTTTCGCTGGTCCGGGCCTGCTGGACAACCCGCAGTCCGAAAACAAGCAGGCCCGCGATCAGCAGCTCGATCGCGAATGCCGCCAATGCCGAAACAAGTTTTTGGCGCCGAGCTAGGGTCAATCGAGGGTCCTGGTCTGACCCATGATCTAGGCATCGACAATGGATTTTACACTGGCTCGCAAGGAATGCGCTTCGTCCTTCCCCCCCAACAGGACCCCGGTTTACGGGAAGCGGAGGAACGGTCCACTCGGGCGCCCTTCCTCCGACATACCGGATTCAGTTCATCTGAAGCCGCTGTTCCACTGGCCGCACCGCCGCGCCGGACGCCCGTCGGGCGATCTGCAGCAGCTCGTTGGTCGTCTCGAGCAGATTGCGCCGCGTCTCCTCGACGAAGTCGCGCTGGGTTTCGACCAACCTCAACGGATTGCGGACCAGCCGGAACGAGGTTTGCAGGCCATTACGCCCAGCCCTCGTCAGTGACTTGAGCCAGAGACTCCGCACCTCCGAGCTGGCGCCGGCCAGTGTTCGCACCGCCGAGGCCACTGCCTTGACGTCTTCACCGCCATCACGCGCCATGTCGCGGTAGGAGTTCAGCGTCTCACCAGCACCTTGCGCCACGCGCGCGACCGCATCGGCGGCCCCGGACACGACCTTCTGCGACGCCTCACCGGCGGACTTAACCCCCTGCCTGACCGCCTCGGCAGCGGAGTGGCCGACATCGCGGGCGGTCTCCGCCGTCGCAACGACCGCATCGGCGACCGCCTGTTTCCGCTCGGCGGTTTCCTTTGCCTGATCTCGCTCCCGCTTGGCTGCGAGGCGGCGTTCCTCGACGGCGGCGCGCTCCGCCTCTTGGGCTTCCGAAGTGGCAGCCTCGATCTTTCTGACCACAGCCTCTGCCTCTTCGTCGCTGAGCGCCTTCTCGACTGCGGGGAGCACCTCCTGGCGTTCGTCCCTAAGATGCTGCTGGAGAAGCTTGCGCAAATTGGTGACACGCGGAACAAAGGCGTCGTCGCCCTTGGGCAGAGCCTCGAGCTCGTCAAGCGCGGCGAGCAATTCCTTACTTGCCTTGATAGCATCGGGCACGAGTTCCCTGGTCTGCGGGTGCTTGCGCAGGACCGGGAACAAATGCTCCCGCTCCAGTTCCGCATAGAGCCGCAACTCGCGGTTGAGTTCGGCGAACACGCTTTCGCGCGACTTCACTGCCTGATTGGAGGTGTTCAGGAGCTTGGTGAAAAGCTCGTTGGTATTGCTGGTACTTTTCTGCAGGGTTTGGCGAAGTGTCATGGGGGGTCCTCTCGGCTCAGAAATTGATCCGACGTCCCACAACATGCTGCACTGCAACAGGTTCCCCGGTGAATCGCTTTGTGCGCCGGTATGACGCTCCCCGGCGATGAGATACGCCGGGGCGACAACAACCGCGCATGGGGTTGACCGGATGAAGGTGAAAACGGCAAAGCGAGATGAACTCGGGCCGGGCCGGAATAACCTCGCAAACCGACCTTCGGGTGGATCGTGATGGCAGCTTAGATGCCTCGCTGCCGCGCCAAGGAGATGGTGAAGCTGCGGCTGTAGGCGCTATTATCCAGGACATCGCGAGACGGCCAAAGCGCGGCCCGTCTCAGTTGAGCAACATGCCCGGGGTCGGCGGCGCTTCTATCAGGCGCAACTCACCGGTGCGAATGATGCGTGGCGCTCCATCGCACAGAGGGCAGACCCAGGCCTTTTGTTCGGAGATGTGGACTATCCGGTAGAGCGGTTCGTCCCTGGAGCCGATCGTCACCCGGTCGCCAGCCCGAAACAATTCGCGTCCTGCCCGCAGTTTCGGCTGCGGAGGTCGTGTGGGCATTTT
>JAYVWX010000313.1:0-25744 GCA_043785715.1 Novosphingobium sp.
GCGATCCTGCGGCGTTCGGGGGTGAGCGAGGCTTCGGGCATACAATATCCGGAACAGCAGAAATGTTCCTTATATGTTCTATATGATCGGAAGGCGAGACCCCTTTTGCCTCGGGCGCGGAACACCCCGGCCAATGCCGCCCGCCGAACCGGAACCTTTAGCCGCTCCCGCCATTCTCCGGCGATAGATTGCAAGGAGTTGCACCATGCCGATGATCGAGACCCGCGACGGAACCCGGCTTTATGTCAAGCAATGGGGCGAAGGCCGCCCGGTGGTGCTGATCCACGGCTGGCCGCTATCCGGCGACAGCTGGGATCCGATCAGTCAGACGCTGGCGGAAGCTGGCTTCAAGGCAGTCGCCTATGACCGGCGCGGCTTTGGCCGGTCGGACCAGCCCTCGGGCGGCTATGATTACGACACCTTCGCCGACGATCTCGCCGCAGTGATCGAACACTGCGCCGAGGGGCAGGACGCGGCGCTGATCGGCTTCTCGATGGGCGGCGGCGAGATTGCCCGCTACCTGTCGCGCCATGGCGGCAAGGGGGTCAGCCGGGTAGCGCTGATCGGCGCGGTGGTGCCCTATATGCTCCAGACCGAGAACAATCCCGACGGCGTCCCGCAGGCAACCTTCGACGCCATGACGCAGGGCCTGCTGGAGGACCGGGCGCATTTCTTCACCGGCTTTTTCAAGGATTTCTACGGCGTCGGCTGGCTGGCCAGTCCGGTCAGTGATGAAGTGCTGCAACTCTCCTGGATTACCGCGATGCAATCGGGCCTGAGGCCGACTCTGGCCGCGGCAAAGGCATTCGCCACCACGGATTTCCGCCCCGATCTTGACAGCTTCACCATGCCCACTCTGGTGATCCACGGCACGTCCGACAAGACCGTGCCGATCGACGCGACCGCGCGCGAAGTGGCCCGCAGGGTGCCGCATGCCACGCTGATCGAATATGGCGGCGAACCGCACGGGCTGTTCGCCACCCAGACCGAGAGGTTGAAGCGCGACCTGCTGAATTTCCTCCGGGGCGCCGAGCCGGAGGATAATAATCAGGAGGTGCTCGACGCGGTGACGGCGCAGGCGATGGTGTCGAACCCGCTGATTTAGAGCGTGCGATCAGCCGAAATAGCCCTGCAGGAACCACTGGGGCGGCCCGCCGCGGCCGTCGCCGGCCAGCCCTGCCCGGTAAATCCAGTAGCGCCGCCCTTCCCCGTCCTCGATCCGGTAATAGTCGCGCAGCCGCACCGTCGACCGCTCGCGCCACCATTCCGGGGCGATCCGCTCCGGCCCTTCGGCGCGGGCGATCTCATGCACCTGCCCGCGCCAGCGGAACCGGCGCGGCAGGCCATCGGGGCTGGCGTAGAGCACGGCGATGGCCTCTGCCCGATCCAGCAATTTCAACGGCCTGGCATGGAAGGCTAATTCACCTTGTGAGCCGGTTTCCAGCGTCAGCGGGGGCTGCCAGCGCTGGGCGCGCTCGGGGATGTGGCTGGCGTGGGGAACCGGGCGGCGCACCGCAGCCTCGCCAAGGCGGACAGTCAGCCGGTCAATACAGGCGGCAAGGCTGGTGCCATGCACCTCGGCGGCGGTGTCGAAATCGCCTTGCGTGAGCGCCAGAGGCTCGGTCCACGGGCTGCGCAGGCGGACCAGTTCGATGCCGAAGCCAGCGTCGATATCGTCGAGCTTGCGGGAAAACAGGCTGGCGATATGCGCGGGATCGCGGCTGGCGGCGGCAAGCTCAAGACGGCGCGCCAGCACCTCGCCATCAACCTTCCACAGCCCCAGTTCCAGCCGCCGCGCGCCCAGCGCCTGGCCTTCGAGCAGCCGCGCCATATCGCCGGCAAGATCGGCCAGCACCCGGTCGAGCAGCGCGCGGTGGCGGATCGGCTCCATCAGCCGGCGCTGGACCAGAGGCGCTTCGACGCCCAGCACCGGCAACAGCGGTTCCGGCACCAACCCGAGCAGCTGGTCGAGGCGGATCAGCGGATTGGCGGCGGGCGCACGGCGGGTGCGGAAGCGGCGGGACAGCGCCTCGCGGGCGATGCCGCCGAGATCGCCGATCCGCTTGAGCCCGAGCCGGCGGAGCAGCAGCAGGATATCGTCATCAAGCCGCAGCGCCGCGACGGGAAGCGCGGCGAGGCAGGCGGCGGCATCGTCCTCTGCCCCCAGAATCGCGCCGTCTTGTCCCTTGGCCGACCCGTAATGCGCCAGTCCCCAGGCCGCGCCGGCGGTTGGCGCGATGGCGAGCCGCGCCGCCAGCCCGCGCGCGCTTAGCCGCGCCCGCGCATCGGCCAGCAGCGCCGCCTCGCCGCCGAACAGATGGCCCGCGCCGGTGATATCGAGGATCAGCCCGTCGGGCGGATCGAGGGCGCTCCATGGCCCCCAGCGCTGCGCCCACAGCGCCAGCCTCTCGAGAAAGGCAAGGTCGCCCGCCGGATCGAACGGTGCTACCGCCAGCCCCGGGCACAGCGCCCGCGCATCGGCCAGCATCATGCCCGGCCGCGCACCGGCCTCCAGCCCGGCGGGATTGGCCGCGGCGATGCGCGGGCCATGCGCGGTTTCGGCGATCAGGGCGAGCGGAGCGGCGTCCGGCCCCTCGCCCGGCGCGCAGCCTTCACCAAGCCGCCAGCGGTCGATCGCCAGCCGCGCCAGCCAGATCGCCAGAATGCGGCGCGGCGGCAGTGAGATGATCTGCGTCATGGCGCACTATCCATTCTCCGGGAGGGTGGCTGCGGGCGCGGAACAGTTCGGCTTGCCATGAGGGAATACCGGGCGCCTGCGGGTTCCAGCGCGGCGGCGGGGACCGGACGGAGCGCGCCTCCCAGCGCAGCCGCGCCGAGCCGAGATCGCGCTGCGCATCCAGCCGCACCAGCCACAGGGGCACGCCGTGCCTCTCCGCCGCAAGACTGAGCCGGCGCGAGGCGGTGAAAGAGAGCGCGCGTGGATTGCCCGCCAGCTCGCCGATGACAAAGGCAAGCTCGCGGCAGCGCAGCCCCTCTTCCAGCGCGAACAGCGCATCCTCGGGGGTCTTGGCCGCGACATGGATCAGGCGGTGACGCAGCGGCAGTGGCAGGCCGGGGCGATAGGGGCGGCCGGTCAGGCGCAGCGCGGCCGCGTCCTGCACCCACAGCCACGGGCGCTCGGCGGACGCCGCGCCGAGCGGATCGGGGGTGCCGCCCTGCATCCGGTCGAGCGCCAGCGCCAAGGCCAGCGCCGCCCCCGCCCCTTCCCGCGAAGAGGCGAACACCTCGCCGTGGCAGAAGCCGGCCTGGGTCAGGCCGGGGCGCCATTCGGCGGCGCGGGGGTCAACGGCGCGGTTGAAGGCAGCTTGGGGAATCGCATTCATGTTCTTCTTATGTTCTCAAAGACATCGATTCGCAAGCCGCCATGGAACATACGCCCCGCCCCAGTGTTCCCTCCCTATCCCCAGCAGGAGATCACCGATGCGTACCCAACAAGCCGATCCCACCGAAATGCGCGATAAATTCTGGAAGGCTCTAGCGGAATCGCCTTTCGTCATGCTCCAGCTCGACGCCGATCCCGACAGCGCCGCGCCGATGACCGTACAGCTCGACCGCGACGCCAATCACGAAATCTGGTTCTTCGTCTCCCGCAGTAGCCACCTGGCCCCGATGGGCCCGGCGACCGCCACCTTCACCAGCAAAGGCCATGACACCTTCGCTCGCTTCCACGGCCTGCTCAGCGAAGAAACCAGCCGGGAGCGCAAGGACAAGGAATGGTCAAAACTGGCCGAGACGTGGTTCCCCGGCGGCAAGAACGATCCCGATCTGCTGATGCTGCACATGAAGCTCGGCGATGCCACCATCTGGTCGAAGGCGGAACTCGGCATGCTGGGCGCCGCGAAGATGGCGCTGGGAATGAATGTGCGCAAAGAGGCGGTCGATAGCCACGTCAAGACTCACCTCTGATCAAGGCAAAACCTGCGGCCGGCGATCCGGCCGCAGGTTTTGCGATCAGTCGAGCTTGATGCCGCCCGGCAGCGGCGGCACCGGCTGGGGCGGGATGCCGGGATCGTCCTCGTGCACCTCGACAATCCCGCGGCCGACATGGCTGTGGCTGCGGCTGTAGAGGAAATATACCGCCAGCCCGATCACCGCCCAGGCGGCGAACAGTCCCAGCGTATAGGCCGACAGGCTGAAGAACAAATAGATGCAGCCAAGGATCGCCAGCGGAGCGACCACGGCGACGGCGGGCGTGCGGAACGGCCGGTGGCGAGCGGGATCGGTCCGCCGCAGCACCATCACTGCGATCGCCACCATGGCGAAGGCGAACAATGTGCCCGAATTCGAGATATCGGCGAGCGCCCCCACCGGGAACAACGCGGCAAAAAACGCCACGAAAACCCCGGTGATGATCGTCACCACATAGGGCGTCTGGTATTTCGGGTGCACCTTGCTCAGCACTTCCGGGAGCAGCCCGTCGCGGCTCATGACGAAAAAGATGCGGGTCTGGCCGAACATCATCATCAGCACCACCGACGGCAGCGCCAGACCAGCGGCGAGGCCAACCAGATTGCCCGCCTGACGGATAAGGTCCGATCCTTGCTGTTCGCCGATGGTGCGCAGCGTCCAGGCCAGCGCCTCCTTGGAACAGACGACCACCTGGCTGGCTTGGGCAGCGCAGGCGGCGGTAAGCTCCTTGGTGCCCGGCGAAATGCCGTTTCCAGCCGCATCGAGCAGCGGCTGTGCGCCGACACTGCCGATCACGCCGGATGCCACCAACAGGTAGAAGATCGTGCAGATGCCCAGGCTGCCGATCAGGCCGATCGGCATATTGCGTTGTGGATTTTTGGTTTCCTCCGCCGCAGTCGAGACCGCATCGAAGCCGACATAAGCAAAGAAGATCGAGGCCGCCGCCGCGCCGATGCCGCCGAAACCAAGCGGGGCGAACGGCTGGAAATTCTCGGCCTTCATCACCGGCAGGGCGAGGATCAGGAACAGCGTCAGCGCGGAGATCTTGACCATGACGAGGATGGCATTGACGAAGGCGCTTTCGCGCGTCCCGATCACCAGCAGCCAGGTGACAAGCAGGGCGATGAGGAACGCCGGGACATTGAACATGCCCCCGTCGATCGGCCCCAGCGTATAGGCGGTGCCCAGGTCTATGCCGAGGAATTCGCGCAGCAGCCCGACAAAATAGCCCGACCAGCCGACCGCCACCGCGCCCGCCGCGACTGCATATTCCAGCACCAGCGCCCAGCCGACCATCCAGGCCAGCATTTCGCCCATCACCGCATAGCTATAGGTATAGGCCGATCCTGAAACCGGGATCATCGCGGACATCTCGGAATAGCACAGTGCCGCCACCGCGCAGACCGCACCGGCGATCACGAAGCTGAGCAACATGCCCGGCCCGGCCTTCTGCGTCGCCTCCGCCGTCAGCACGAAAATGCCGGTGCCGATGATCGCCCCGACCCCGAGCATGGTCAGCTGAAACGCGCCGAGCGTGCGGGGCAGCGATTTCTTTTGTGCCGTCGCCAGAATGGCATCGAGCGATTTTACCCGGCCGAACATGCGGTTCTCCCCAATCCTCGCGCTGCAGTAGCGCCGGAAGCTAGCGGCATGTCCCTGATTGGCAAGCACCAACACCCGCCCTTCCCCAGTTTAAACGGAGCGGCTAAAAGAGCTTCATGTCCACCACCTTCCAGCTCGACACGGCCACCAGCCGCGCCAACCCGACCCCGGCGCCGATGCGCCGCCTGACCATCCCGGCGCTCCGTGCGCGCAAGCGCGACGGCGTAACCGCCGAGCCGATCGTCATGCTCACCGCCTATACCGCGCGGCAGGCGCAGCTGCTCGACGCCCATTGCGATCTGCTGCTGGTCGGCGACAGCCTCGGCCAGGTGATCTACGGCCTGCCCTCCTCTGTGCCGGTGACGCTGGAGATGATGGCGGCGCACGGCGCGGCGGTGGTGCGCGGCAGCTATCATGCGGCGGTGCTGGTCGACATGCCGTTCGGTTCCTACGAGGGCTCGCCGCAACAGGCCTTCGCCAGCGCCGCCCGGCTGCTCAAGGAGACCGGCTGTGCGGGCGTGAAGCTGGAAGGCGGCCAGGCGATGGCGGAGACCGTCGCGTTCCTGTCGCAGCGCGGCATTCCGGTGATGGGGCATGTCGGGCTGACCCCGCAGGCGGTCAACCAGCTCGGCGGTTACAACGCGCGCGGGCGCGGCGCGGCGGAAGCGGCCAAGATCCTCGCCGATGCGAAAGCGCTGGACGCCGCGGGGGCATTCGCCATCGTTATCGAAGGGGTGGTCGAGCCGGTCGCGGTGGAAGTCACCAAAGCGGTCGCCTGCCCGACCATCGGCATCGGCGCATCGGCGCAGTGTGACGGGCAGGTGCTGGTGACCGAGGACATGCTCGGCATGTTCGAGCGCGTGCCGAAGTTTGTGAAGCGCTACGAGGAGATTGCCGAGACGATTTCCGGCGCAGCGGCTCGCTATGCCGAGGAGGTCAGGACGCGGGCCTTTCCGGGGGTGGAGCAGACTTATCAGCCGAAATGATCAGTCCCCCTCCCGCTTGCGGGAGGGGAGATAACAGGCCAGCCCGCAACCGTGCCGCAATCGGCGCCGCCACCAGCATCTGCGCCAGATGGTAGACCAGCAGCGGCAGCAGCACGATCCCCGCCAGCGCCGGCGGGAACAGCACGGTGGCCAGGGGCGCGCCCATCGCCACGCTTTTCTGTGCACCGGCGAATAGCAGGGAAATCCGGTCTCCGCGCGGCAGTTTCAGTACCCCGCCCAGCAGCCACGATCCGCCATAGCCGGCCAGCAGCAGCAGCGCGCAGCCCAGCAGCAGCCCCGCCCAGGCGGTCAGGTCCACACGGTCCCAGATGCCCTGTTCCACCGCTCCGGAAAAAGCGACATAGACGGCGATGCCGATAGTGGTGCGGTCCATCAAGGCGATCAGCTGGCGGTGGCCCGTAACCCAGGCTCTGGTCAGCCCCTGCAACGCCTGACCGAGGATAAACGGCAGCAGCAGCATTGTCACCACCTTGACCAGCGCCGCGCCGTGAAATTCCGCGCCCTCGCCGCCCGCCAGTAGCGAGAACAGCGGTGCGCTGATGAACACGCCCAGGATGTTGACCAGCGCCGCCGCCACCACCGAACTGGCGACATTGCCGCCGGCCAGCGAGCTATAAGCCGTCGCCGACTGCACGGTCGAAGGCAGCGCGCCGAGGAACAGGAACCCCAGCGCCAGCGCGGGCGGCAGGAAATTGGCCCCGGCCTGCCACAACAGCCAGCCCGCCCCGGCCATCGCCCCGAATACCCACAGGGTCAGCGGCGCCAGCAGGCGGTGATTGCCCAGCCCCGCCAGCACCTCGCGGCGTGACAGGCGCAGGCCGTAAAGGAAGAACAGCACGAACACCGCGGCGTTGGAGGCGAATTGCGCCGCCTCGCGCGCCGGTCCCTTTACGGGCAGGAGGCTCGCCAGCAGGATTGCCGCGACGACCAGCCGCACCATCGGGTCGATGTGCTTGAACACGCGGCTAACGCGTGGCCAACCGCACCTGCGGCGGCGAGCCATTGCCGGCCAGCTTGATCACGGTGATCCCGTTCAATGCTCCTGCCACGCGCGCCTCCTGTTCCAAGCCAATTCGCGCAATTGCCGCAGACGAAGCGCCTTGTCGAGCGCTCAGGCGTGCAGGTCGTAGTGCTTGAGCAGATCGTACAGCGTCGGCCGGCTGATCCCGAGCAGCTTGGCGCTGGAGGAAATATTGCCCTCGCTGCGCGCCAGCGCATGGCGGATCACGCGGCGATCGGCTGCCTCTCGCGCGGTCTTGAGATTAAGCGCCTGAGCCAATTCGTCGCCCGGCTCGACAAGGTCGAGATCGGCAGCGGAAATCAGCTTGCTGTCGGCCATGATTACCGCGCGCTTGACCCTATTCTCCAGTTCGCGGACATTGCCCGGCCAGCGCCAGGCGTCGATTGCCGCCAGGGCATCGGCGGCAAAGCCCTTGACCGAGGGGTTCATCTCCTTGGCAAAGCGGGCGAGGAACGCCTTGGCGAGCAGCGCGGCATCGCCGGGGCGCTCGGCCAGACTGGGGATTTTCACAACGATCTCGGCCAGACGGTAAAACAGATCTTCACGGAACCTTGCATCGGCGATCATCGCCTCGAGATCCTGATGGGTAGCGCAAACGATGCGGGTATCGACCGCGATCGAGCTGCGCGAGCCAATCCGCTCGATCACGCGCTCCTGCAGGAAGCGCAGCAGTTTCACCTGTAAGTGCGGCGGAATATCGCCAACTTCGTCGAGAAACAGGGTGCCGCCATTGGCCTGCTCGATCTTGCCCTCGGTGGTTTTGACTGCGCCGGTGAAAGCGCCCTTCTCATGGCCAAACAGCTCGCTTTCCAGCAGGTTTTCGGGGATCGCGGCGCAGTTGATCGCGACAAACGCGCCGGCCACCCGGTCGCTCGCCTCATGCAGCCCGCGCGCCAGCAATTCCTTGCCCGTGCCGCTTGCGCCGAGCAGCATCACCGAGACATTGGTGTTGGCCACCCGCTCGATCGTGCGCGCGACCTTGATCATCTCGGGCGCGGCGGTGATCAGCCGGCCAAGCACGCGGTTGTCGGCTGTCCGGGCCGAAAGCTGACGGTTTTCCGCCTCGATCCGGTGCAGCTCCAAAGCGCGGCGGACAATCAGCCCGATCGCGTCGATATCGATCGGCTTCTGGTAAAAATCATAGGCGCCCCTGGCGATCGCCTGCAACGCGCTCTCGCGGGCGCCGTGGCCGGAGGCGACGACGACCTTGGTGTCGGGC
The DNA here is from genome assembly GCA_043785715.1 of Novosphingobium sp. GTDB lineage: Bacteria > Pseudomonadota > Alphaproteobacteria > Sphingomonadales > Sphingomonadaceae > Novosphingobium. The sequence goes on from JAYVWX010000313.1 coordinate 8,780, forward strand.
TTGAGCGCAAGGATTTCGTCGAGAAGCGCAAATCCCTCGCTGGTGCCGTCCGGATCAGGCGGCAGGCCGAGGTCGAGCGTCACCACCGCTGGCTCTTCCGCCCGCAGCGCGGCAATCGCTCCGGCGCGGTCGCCAGCGATAATGACGTCGAAATCCTGATAAGCCCATTTGAGCTGCGCTTGGAGCCCGGCATCGTCCTCGACCACGAGCAACTTGGGTCTGGTTACGGTCATCATGCCACTTTCTGTTCGGATTGAGGTCCGGATTGGGGGTCGGTGCGGGCGAATGTTCTACGCATGCCATCGGCCTGGGCCAGCGGCAGGCAGATCAGGAAACGCGAGCCAAGCCCCTCGCGGGATTCCACCTCGAGCCGGCCCTGCATCGCCCGCACCAGTTCGCGCGCCTCGAAGGCGCCAATGCCAAAACCGCCCTGTTTGGAGGAAACGAACGGTTTGAACAGGCGGGTCCGGATAAATTCAGGTGACATGCCGCAGCCCGAATCGATCACCTCGATGCGGGCATGGAGGCCGTCGCTGGTAAGGCCAAGCAGCACAGCGGCATTATCCGCACTGGCATCGATGGCATTCTGCACGAGATGCACCAGCACCTGCTCAAGCGATTCGCGGTTACCCAGAACGGTGCATGACTGGCATTCGGCCAACAGCACCGGATGCTGTCCCTGAAACTGCGCCGCTACCTGCTTGATGACATCGCCGACCTCGACGTCGCCAAGACGGTCGATACCGCCGCTGACGTAACGCGACAGCCGGGCCAGCAGATTGTTGAGCTTGTCGGCCGAATTGCGCAAGGTAACCAGCATGTCGGCGCGAAAATCCGGATTGTCGGCATGCAGCTCTGCATTCCGCGCCAGCAGACCAAGCTGGCTGGCCAGGTTCTTGATGTCATGCATGACAAAGGCGATGCGGCGGTGGAAATCGTCGAACTGGCTCGCCTCGGCCAGCGCCGCCTGGGTCGAATGCTCGGTCAGATAGCTGGCGAGCTGTTGACCGGCGACCCTTAGCAAGTCGAAATCTTCCCAGTCGAACTTTCGGGCCGGCGCTGGCCTTGCCAGGACAACGACGCCGGCGAGGCGCTCGAAGTGGATTAGCGGGACCAGTGCCCAGGCGCGGGGGTCCTCGACAAGCCATCGGGGGACAATGGCGGCCTCGCCGCCCGCCAGCTTGCCGGCACGAACATCGTCGAGATCGACAACCCGTCCGGTAGTCTCGAAATAGGCCACCGCAGCGACCGACAGGGCAATTGCGGGAACATCCGCTGCTGGCCATTGCCAGCGCGCGGCAAGAGTCAGCTCACCATCCTCTCCGGTCGTGAGCAATAGCCCTGCCGGGCTGTCGGCGATGTCGGCCACGGCCTGCACCGCGCGCTCCTCGATAGGAGACGTAGGATTTTCGCCTTTGCCGATCGTGCGGGTAAAGCGCAGCCATTCCGCGCGGTAATCGTAGCGGTGCTGGAAGAAGTGCTTGACCATCGTCACACGCAGCCAGCCCCGCAGGCGGCGCGAGGGCAGAATGATACCTGCCAGCACGATCGCGGCAGTCAGAAACGCGTATTGCGCGAGCACCGCGAGATTGCCGCCAGCATAGGAGAGCCACTGCGCTCCGGCGACCATGGCGGCAAAATAGCCGCCAATCACCAGCAGCGAGACCGACTGGAACGCGACCTTGCGAGAAGGCCGAAACCGCAGTTGCTCGCGGTCATGAGCAGCGCCGATAGCCATCAGCAAGGCAAGCGCGACAATTGCGATGCCTCGTAGCGCGGCGAGGTGCGCGGGCCATTCCCCGCTGAGATAGGCAACGGTATAAAGGTTGAGGTCGAAGCCCCACAGCAAAGCCAGCGCCAACGCCGGCCACCGCAAAGCAAGGCGGGCCTGCAGCGAGGCGCCGACGTAAAGATTGTGCAGCAGCACCAGCCCGCCGATCGATACCAGCAAGCGAAACACCGTCGCGGCGTGCAACACAACGGCATCGGCGTCGCGGGAAAACGCCAGATGCGGCGTCCCCACTTCAAGCGCGAGATGCAGCAACTCAACCAATCCCAACGCCAACATCACCGGACGGATCGGGATCAAGCTGTCGTGGCGGCCGTCTCCGGCAAACAGCCGATAGATTACCAGTAGCCAGGCGAGCCGCGCTACCGCTTCGAACAAGCCGGGCCGCATGCCGGCAAGCGCTTGGGCCGCGATAGCCAGGCTCCAGAAAGCGGTCAGGAAAAGGCTGACGACAATCGCGGATCCCGCCGAACCAAACTGTGCCCGGCGCCCGCCAATCCACAGTGCCGCCATGGTCGCCGCGATTGCGCCGGCGATTTCGGCAAGGACGCCGGCCGCAGTCCAGAACCCGAGTTCGGCGCCAGCCATCAATGTGCGCCCTCGCGCCAGAGCACAACCCGGACCGTCTGCAGGATGATCAGCAAATCGAGGAACGGGGTGTAATTCTTGGCGTAATAGAGATCGTATTCAAGCTTGTGCCGCGAATCGGCCATCGAGGCGCCGTAGGGATAATTAATCTGCGCCCAGCCGGTAATGCCCGGCTTGACCATGTGCCGTTCGGCATAGAACGGTAGTTGTTCCTCAAGGCCGCAAACGAACTCGGGCCGCTCGGGACGGGGACCGACGAAGCTCATCTCGCCTTTCAGCACACTCCAGGTTTGTGGCAGTTCGTCAATGCGCAGCTTGCGAATGAAGCGCCCCAGCCGCGTGACGCGCGGATCGTCCTGGCAAGCCCATTGCGCGCCGGCCAATTCGGCATCCTGCCGCATCGAGCGCAGCTTGATAACATTGAAATTCTGGCCGAACAGGCCGACACGCGTCTGCCGGAAAAAGGCCGGCCCCTCGCTGTCGAGCTTCACCAACAGAGCGAACAAGACGATGACCGGCGCTGTCAGCCCAAGCAGTAGCGCGCTCGCGGCGATGTCGAACATCCGCTTGGCAAAACTCGAGACCGCCCGGCCGGATGAAAAGCCGTCGGAAAAGATCAGCCAGCTGGGATTGAGCGTGTCGAGATCGACCCTCCCCGTCTCGCGCTCCAGGAAGCTGGAAAATTCATTGACGTGGACACCGGCGGTCTTGATCCGCAACAAATCCCCCAGCGGCAACGAATTGCGCCGTTCTTCCAGTGCGAGCACCACTTCGCTGACCCCGAGATTTTCCACGAAACGATTGAGATTATGGATCGCGGTGCGCGATATCGCTTCTTCGACCACCGGCTGACTCTCACTCATGCCGATATAGCCGACGATCGCGAACCCGCTCTCGGGCCGCTCTCCCAGTTCGCGCAGGCGCTGCGCCCTGTCGCCGGCTCCCAGAACCAGTACGCGGCGGCGAAAAGCCGAGGCGCCGAGCAGGCCGCCGATGATGATCCGGTTGAGCACCAGGCAGATAGTCGCGAACAGCATCTGATAGCCCAGCGTCGAGCGCCACAGCGCATCCGCTCCCAGGAGAAAGTCCAGAAAGGTCAAGGCGATTACGCCGAGCGATACCGCAACCAGCAGCCGCGCGGTGGCAAAACGGAGCGAACGCAAAGATTCCGGGCCAAAAACGCCTACCGCAATCATCGCCGTCAGGATGACCCCGGCAAAGCCGGCATGCGGCCACAGCCGGTCGGAGAAATGGCCGGCATCCATGCCAATCTGTCCCGCCCGAAACCGCCACGCACCTTCGCCGGCAGCAAGCAGCAACGCGATATCGAACAGGCCGAGCAAGATCACCGCGTGCGGGATGTAATGTTTGAACAGGCGGATCATGTGACTATTTCGGCACTCCGGGGCTCGAAGCAGAGCCACCCCCGCCGATTTAAAGCCAAGCCGTAAAATGTCGGTAAATTTGACAACGCATTATTACAGGGCCGCTAGCGATGCCCTTTGGAGCACGGGTCCGCCGCGCCTTGCTGTCGGCGCATCTTACAGCACCCGCGATCGCACCATCAGGTCGCGATGCGCCAACACCGGCCTCGCCGCGTATGGCGTCGTTGAAATTTCCGTGGCTGCCGGCATTGGCGCCTTGCAAACAATTCAGCCCGCGCGGGGGGATGAGCCGGCGCGCGATTTCAGCCGGTATTCCAATGTCGAGCGGGTGATCCCCAGCGACCGGGCCGCAGCCGACAAATTACCTTGGGCGTGATCGACCGCCCGCCGCAGCAGCAGTGCCTCGATTTCTGAGAGCGACAGGTCATTGGGCGCCTCTTCTCGGCCTGTGAGAAAAGTTTCGATCTTCGCACGGACTCGATCCGCTGGGCCATCGCGCTTCTGCCTGCCCGGAACATCATTCTCGCTGCTTTTAAGCGCCCCATCGCTGCCGATTGAAAACGAAGCCGGGCCAATCCGCTCTCCGCCTACAAACAAATGCAGCGTATCGATCACGCCGTCCGCCGGGGCGAGGATGACCCCACGTTCCATCAGATTCTCGAGTTCGCGAACATTGCCCGGCCAATCGTAATTGAGCATCGCGTCGATCGCGCGCGAAGTGAATCCCTTCACCGAGCGCCCATTGCGTTCGTTGAACTTACGCAAAAAGTGATTCATGAAGATGGGGATATCCTCGCGGCGATCACGCAACGGCGGGACCCGGATGGGAAAGACGTTGAGGCGATAGAAAAGGTCCTCGCGGAAGCGCCCCGCTGCTACTTCGGCGCGTAAATCCGAATTGGTGGCCGCGACCACTCTGACATCGACCTTGCGCGTGCGCGTGTCGCCGACCCGTTCGATTTCGCGCTCCTGCAGCACACGCAGCAGTTTGCCTTGCGCCGTCCAGCTCAGAATGCCGATCTCGTCGAGAAACAATGTGCCTTTGGCTGCGCGCTCGAACCGCCCTGCCCGACTTTTGGAAGCTCCCGTATAAGCGCCTTGCTCGACCCCGAAAAGCTCGGCCTCGATCAGGTTCTCTGGGATTGCGGCGCAGTTCAAGGCGACGAATGGTGCTGCGGCCCGTGGGCTGATCCGGTGCAGGGCACGCGCCAGAACCTCCTTGCCGACCCCGCTTTCGCCGAGCAGCAATACGGTCGCAGGCGTATCCGCAACTCTGCGGAGCATGTGGCACACCGCATTGAAGGCGGCTGAGGCCCCGACTACACCTTCGTCTGGAAAAGGATTGGTTGGCGGGTCGATGCCCGGCGCAAATCCGTCCGCAGGCAAGCCACTTCGCAGGACCGACAAGCCGCTTGTCAAGGCGTCGGCCTGCATGAAGCGCAGATCGTCTTCGGCCCCTTGCCAATCATCGACTGGCTTGCCCACAATTCGGCAGTGCGGCGCGCCTTGGGAGGTACACTCAAGCTCGCGAAACAGCACCGGCCTGCCCATAAATACGCTGGCAAATCCCGATGCGTAACCAACCTGCATCCAGCAGGCCGGTTCAGTCCCGATGCCGTAGAGTCGCATATGCTGCTCGTCTTCGGCCGAACCGTGCCACAGGAATTCACCATAGAAATGCCCGGTCTCGGCATCGATCTCGGTTCGCACCGGCTCAACTGCTGCCATGCCCTCAAGCATGTGCAACTGCGCACCGAGAAAAATTGCTTCTACCTTGGAAAGATTGGTGCGCAGATTGCGCGTGAGTTCGGCGTCTCGCGCGCCCGAATTGTATCCGATCCGGGTCAGCAAGCCGCGCGACCGTTCCACACCCAGACTTTCAATCAACTCGGTGCGCAGCACGCCAAGCGCCGAGGCGTGCAGCAGGATCATCCGCTGTTCGTCGAGCCAGATCCGTCCCTGTTTGGGAGAAAAATGGATTTTCTCCAGAAGATCGCCCACGTCGGGAAACGCCAGGGTTGGCGGCAGATCGAGTTGCACACTGGCTTCAGCATCCTGCTTCATTCGACCAGCTCCTTCGTGCAGTTTTCTAGGACGATCCATCAAATGCTGCAACGCCATTGTTTTATTCATTCAAATGGTGAATTACAGCGCTTGCTAATCCGCCAGCCGGGGAATGCGAATTTTAGCGAAAGTCTGGTGCGGACCTTACATTTCAGGACCGCGCGTCGGACGCTTTGAGGTTGGCACGTACATTGCTTAGTCCCAGCGTGAAGCCCACGCAGGATAACGATTGGGCAAGGAGAGACCGTGGTATCGCGAAACCCATGTTCACATTCGGTGCCGGATACGCTCTCGCGCTACGTGCGCGTCTTGCGCCACCGACCGGATGGATTTGTCGAGTTTCTGTTTTCGGTCGGCGATCCCGAACTGGGGGTCGAACTTATTTTGCCTGCCGCGGCCTTCGATCAGTTCTGTGCGGAAAATCGGGCGCAATTCGTTTCGCCTGCGGAAGCCGAAGTGATCGACATCAACGCCTGGAAATGGCGCTTCGGCCAACCCGGCATCACCGAGTAACACCACCATGCAAGTCGATATCAAAACATCGAGTGTCAAACCGGTTCGCCAGGCTTTCGCCCATCTCGAGCGGCGATTCGGCGACAAGGTGGCGACGCGCTATCAAGAAGCAACCTACGACATCCAGAGCGAAACCAATTTTCACTACAAGCCGCTCTGGGATCCGGACCGCGATATGTATGATCGGCGGCGTACCGCGATCGTGATGCAGGACTGGTATGCGCTCAAAGACCCCCGCCAATTCTATTATGGCACCTACACCATCACCCGCGCCCGCTGGCAGGAAGGCGTCGATCGCCAGGTTGCCTTCGTCGAGAAGCGCAGGCTGCTGGAACAGCTCCCCAAGGATCAGCGCGATCTGATCGTCTCCGCGCTCGTGCCGTTGCGGCATTATGAGTGGGGGGCGAATACCAACAACGCGCATATCAGCGCTTACGGTTGGGGCGTCGCCATCACCCAGGCGGCGATGATGAACACCATGGACCGCCTCGCGATGGCGCAGCATCTCAGCCGGATCGGGCTGCTGATCGATGGCTCGACCGGCGAAACGCTGGACTCGGCCAAGCAGGAATGGGTGTCAGAGCCGTCCTGGCAAGGGCTGCGCCGAGAAATCGAGAACATGTTCGTGACGCGGGACTGGTTCGAACTGTTGGTAGCGCAAAACCTGGTGGCCGACAGCATGGTCTATCCGCTGTTTTTCGGGCGGATCGACAGCAAACTGGCCCAAGCGAGCGGCGACTCGCTGGTGCTGGTGACTGAGTTCCTGTCGCGCTGGTATGAGGAAACCAGCAAATGGGTGGACGCGGTCATCAAGACAGCCGCCGCCGAAAGCGACGCCAATCGCCTGTTGCTCGAAGACTGGGTCGGTAAATGGCGCGGGCCCCTGCTCGAGGCCGTCCGCCCACTCGCCGCGCGCTTTCTGGGGGGCAATAGTGAAGATGCACTCGCCGCGATCACGCAAGCCTTCGACGCCCGCATCGCCAAGCTCGGCATTGGTGCGGCGAAATGACAAGCAAATCAACCCAACCTGTCTTTATCGCCCTGCAGGCGAATTACGATACTTTGCCGATCATCGAGGCGATTGCGCACGATAATCCCCACGCCACCGTGGTCGAATATCCGGCGATGGTGCGGATCGACGCGCCGGGGCGGCTGGTCGTCTCGCGCCAGTCGATCGAGGAACGTATCGGACGTGAGTTCGACCTGCGCGAAGTGCAGCTCAATATCATCTCGCTCGGCGGCACAGTCGATGAAACCGAAGACGAATTCACCCTGTTTTGGCAAGATGTCTAGGAGCTGAGAGCGATGGCCCAAATTGCATCCGATGGAAAAGTCGCGAAGAAGCTGACTCTCAAGGAAAACTATGCGTTGATGACCCGCAGCCTGGGCTGGGAGCCAAGCTACCAGTCGAAGGACGAAATCTACCGGTATCTCCGCTTCGAAGGGATCAAGATCCACGATTGGGACAAATGGGAAGACCCGTTCCGGATGACGATGGACGCCTATTGGAAATATCAGGGCGAAAAGGAACGCAAGCTCTACGCGATTATCGATGCGTTTCAGCAGAACAACAGTCAGTTCAATGTTACCGATGTCCGCTATATCCAGGCGTTGAAGATCTTCATCACCGCCTTCTCGCCGCTGGAATATACCTCGCATCGCGGCTTTGCGATTCTGGGCCGGGAGTTCGAAGGCGTTGGCCCAAGGATTGCGGCGCAGATGCAGTCGATCGACGAATTGCGCCATGCCCAGACCCAGATTCACACGATCAGCCCCTATAACCGCTATTTCGAAGGCATGGCTGAGTTCCAGCACATGTATGACCGGACCTGGTACCTTTCGGTTCCCAAAAGCTTCTTCGAGGATGCGGTCACCTCGGGGCCGTTCGAGTTCATCACCGCGATCTCCTTCGCCCTCGAATATGTCCTGACCAATCTGATCTTCATGCCGTGGATGTCGGGCGCGGCGTATAATGGCGATATGGCGAGCGTCACCTTTGGCTTCTCGGCGCAGTCCGATGAAGCGCGCCACATGACGCTGGGCATCGAAGTGATCAAGTTCCTGCTGGAGCAAGACCCGGATAACGTGCCCATCGTCCAGCGCTGGATCGATAAATGGTTCTGGCGCGCCTATCGTCTGCTCGCGCTGGTTGGGGCGATGATGGATTACATGCTGCCCAAGCGCGTCATGTCGTGGTCGGAAGCGTGGGAGATTTACTTCGAGCAGAATGGCGGTGCGCTGTTTGCCGATCTTGCCCGCTACGGCATTCGCATGCCCAAGCATTGGGAAGTCACGGTCAAGGAAAAAGGCCGGGTCAGCCACGAACTGTGGAGCATCCTCTATCAATATCGCCACGCCGCCGGGTTCCAGCTCTGGTTGCCCAGCGAAGAGGAGATGGACTGGTTCTCGGAGAAATATCCGGACACCTTCGACACGCTTTACCGGCCGCGTTATGAATATTGGCGGCAGCTGGAGGCCGAGGGCCGCCCCTTCGTCAACAACACGCTGCCACAGTTGTGCCAGACCTGCCAGTGGCCGATGCTGTTTACCGAGCCTGATGATCCCACGATGATCTGCTATCGCGAGACCGACTATAACGGCGAGAAGTTCCATTTCTGCTCGGATGGCTGCAAGGATATCTTCTGCGACGAGCCGGAGAAATACGTTAACGCCTGGCTTCCGGTGCATCAGATTTATCAGGGCAACTGCTTTGGTGAAGGTGCCGATCCGACAGCGCCCGACTTCAACCCGCTGGTCGAGGCGCTAAAGTACATGGGCCTGAAGCCGGGCATTGATGGCGGCGATCTGGCCGGTTCCGTCGATGCGGTCAATTGGGAAAAATGGACGGGTCGGCCGCACAACTCGCAGGCCGATAACCCTGTGCAGATTGCGGAGGCCGCCGAGTGAGCGTTATCGCGATCACGCCCGACTATCACGGCGAAATGATGGACAGCGTGGACAAGTTCCACGGCAATCAGCTGCTCAACATCGGGTGGGACCGGCACCTGCTTTACGCCTCGCCGATGTGCGTGCCGGTGCCCCCCGACATGCCCTTTGCCGGCGTGATCGAAAACATCTTGCCGACGTTGTTCGGGGCGCATCCCGATTTTGCACGGATTGCATGGGACGAGGTGGTCTGGCTCCGCTCGGGTGAAGCATTCACGCCTGATCCGGCCGCGAGCCTGCGTGATAATGGCCTGGGCCACAAGGCGATCTTGCGGCTGCAAACGCCTGGCCTCGGCGGCATTCACGGCAGCGGGAACTGACGCGCGATGACGTATCAGCTCACCATCGAACCGATCGGCGAGACGATTGAAGTGGCGCAGGGCCAGACGATGCTCGACGCTTGCCTGCGTGCGGGTATCTGGCTGCCGCATGCCTGCTGTCACGGGCTGTGCGCAACCTGCAAGGTGCAGTTGCAGGACGGTGAGGTCGATCACGGCGATGCCTCCCCCTTTGCATTGATGGATTTTGAACGGGATGAAGGCAAGGCGCTCGCCTGCTGCGCGACTCTCGAAGCCGATACCATCATCGAGGCCGATATTGACGAAGACGCCGACGCCGAAGTGATCCCGGTTCGCGATTTCGAAGGTGTCGTCAGCCGGATCGATGATCTGACCCCGACGATCAAGGCGATTTTCATCCGGCTTGATACACCGATCCATTTCCAGCCGGGTCAATATGTCATACTCACTATTCCGACGCTTGGCATCCGCCGTCCGTTCTCGCTGGCGAACCCGCTCTCGACCGGCACCGAGATTGAATTGAACGTCCGGCGCGTGCCGGGAGGCGAGGGCACGCGCTATTTGTGCGAACAGCTGCAAGTGGGCGAGCCAGTTCACCTGACCGGGCCTTACGGCCGCTTCTTCGTTCGGAAATCATCAGATTCGCCAGTGGTTTTCCTGGCGGGTGGCTCTGGATTATCCAGCCCGCGCAGCATGATCCTGGATTTGCTCGAACAGGACGATGCGCGGCCCATCACCCTGATATACGGCCAGCGCAACCGGTCCGAACTCTATTACCATGACGATTTCGTAGAACTTGCGGAGTGCCATCCGTCGCTCAGCTATGTGCCGGTGCTGTCTGACGAACCTGAAAACAGCGACTGGGACGGTCGCCGCGGCTTCGCCCATGAAGCCGCGCGCGACCATTTCGGCGGGGATTTTCGCGGGCACAAGGCCTATCTTTGCGGCCCGCCGGCGATGATCGAGGCAAGCATCAGCACGCTCATGCAGGGTCGCCTGTTCGAACAGGATATCTACGCGGAGAAGTTCCTCTCCGCCGCCGATGCGCAGCAGGCCCGCAGCCCGCTGTTTCGGAAGCTGTGACGATGGGCAAGCAATTCCAGCATTTCATCAACGGAGCCTTCACGGGCAGCGCGCGGCAATTCGACAAGTTCAACCCGGCTGACGGCAGCAAGGTGGGTGAAATTCACGAGGGTGGGCAACAAGAAATCGACGCCGCTGTCCGTGCCGCGCAAGCCGCACTGAAGGGGCCATGGGGCAAGATGACGGTCGATCAGCGCGCGGCGCTGCTGCACAAGGTCTCTGATGAAATCACCCGGCGGTTCGACGAATTCGCCGCCGCCGAGATGGCCGATACCGGTCAGCCGTTAACGATGATGGAACATGCTTTCATCCCCCGGGGTGCCGAAAATTTCAAGATTTTCGCTGACGTCGTCAAGAACGTCCCTACCGAATCGTTCATGACGCCGACGCCTGACGGCAAAGGCGCACTCAACTATGCGCTGCGGGTTCCCAAGGGCGTGATCGCGGTAATCTGCCCGTGGAATGCACCGCTGCTGCTGATGACCTGGAAGGTCGCCCCTGCCCTCGCCTGCGGCAACACAGTCATCGTCAAGCCGTCGGAGGAAACGCCGGGCACAGCCACTCTGCTGGCCGAGGTGATGGATGCCGTGGGCATCCCGCCGGGGGTGTACAATGTGGTTCATGGTTTCGGGGCGAATTCCGCTGGTCAATTCCTGACCGATCATTCTGGCGTATCGGCAATTACCTTCACCGGTGAAACCGGCACGGGCGCTGCGATCATGCGCGCGGCGGCCGCAGGCATTCGCGATGTTTCATTCGAGCTGGGCGGCAAGAATGCCGGGATTGTCTTTGCCGACTGCGATCTCAACGCAGCCCTTGATGGCATCACCCGCGCGACATTCCTCAACTGCGGTCAGGTGTGTCTGGGGACCGAGCGACTCTATGTCGAACGTCCGATATTCGATGCATTTGTCGCTGGGCTGAAGGCAAAGGCGGAAGCGCTGGTCGCCGGGACGCCGGCAGAACGCACAACCACGCTTGGCCCGCTGATTAGCCAGGAGCATCGCCGCAAAGTGCTCAGCTATTATGAGCGTGCGGCACGCGACGGCGCCACAATCGTAACCGGCGGCGGCATTCCCGAAATGCCTGACGCGTTGGCGGGCGGGTCATGGGTCCAGCCGACGATATGGACCGGCCTGCCCGAAGATTCCGTTGTGGTGCGTGAAGAGATTTTTGGCCCCTGCTGCCACATCGCGCCGTTCGACAATGAGGATGAGGCGATCGCGCTGGCTAACGACACCCAATACGGCCTGGCGACGACCATCTGGACGACTGACCTCGCCCGCGCCCACCGGGTCAGCGCGCAGATCGAGGTTGGCGTGGCCTGGGTGAACAGCTGGTTCCTGCGCGACCTGCGCACACCGTTTGGCGGCGCGAAGCAGTCCGGGATCGGGCGCGAGGGCGGCGTTCATTCGTTTGAATTCTACACCGAACTCCGTAACGTGTGCATCAAGCTATGACGCCGGAACGGATCACCTCGCTTGGCGACGAGCTTTATGACGCGTGGCGCGAGCGCCGCACGGTGACGCCGCTGGTGGAGCGGGAGCCGGAGATCACGATTGACCACGCCTATCGCATCCAGCTGCGTTTCGTTGAGCGCCGGATCGCGGCGGGAGAACGGATTGTCGGCAAAAAGATCGGCGTCACCAGCAAAGCGGTGCAGGCGATGGTCGGCGTTTCTCAACCCGATTTTGGCCAACTCACCTCTGGCATGGTGCATGACGGCGGATCGCCCTTGCAACTCGGTGCCCTGATCCAGCCCAAGGCGGAGGCAGAAGTGGCCTTTGTGCTCAAGCACGATCTTCGCGGGCCCGGCATCACCGCAACCGACGTCATTCGCGCGACCGACTATGTCGTGCCGTGTTTTGAAATAGTCGACTCGCGGATCGCCAACTGGAATATCAGGATCCAGGATACGATCGCCGACAATGCATCGTGTGGCGCCTTTGTGCTGGGCACTGCGCGCGCGCATCCGCGTGACCTCGATCTCAACCTTGCCGGCATGGTGCTGGAACGTAACGGCGAACTGATCGACACCGCAGCCGGCGCCGCCGTGCAGGGCGGCCCGGTCAACGCCGTAGTCTGGCTGGCCAATACACTGGGCCGCCTCGGCATCCCGTTTCTGGCTGGCGAGGTGATCCTGTCGGGATCGCAATCGGCACTGGTTGCTGTAGCCGCAGGCGATACCCTGCGCTGCACGGTTGGCGGGCTTGGCAGTTGCGAAGTCACCTTCGCGGGTGGTGCGGCATGACCTTGTCACCCGCCCAGATCGAAACCCTCGCCAAGCGGCTACTCGATGCCCATGATCGGGCGACGGCCATCCCGCAGATCAGCAATGATCACCCCGATATGTCGGTAGCCGATGCCTATGCGGTGCAAGCTGCGCTGGCGCAAAACTGGATCGCCCGCGGGGCCCGTATCACGGGTTATAAGGCCGGCCTGACCTCTCAAGTGAAGATGAAACAGATCGGCATCGATGTGCCGAGCTTCGGTGTCCTGACCAGCGAGATGGCAGTGCCGGAGAATAGCGAAATCTCCATAAGCGAGATGATCCATCCGCGCGTTGAGGCCGAGATCGGGTTCGTCACCAAACATGCGCTTGGCGGCAGCGAACTTAATATCGACGACGTTATTGCCGCGACCGATTTCATCATCCCGGCAATCGAAGTGATCGACTCTCGTTACAAGGACTTCAAATTCGATCTGCCCAGTGTCATTGCCGACAACAGCAGCAGCGGGCGCTACATCACGGGGGGACGGCCGCAAGATGCTGCGACGGTCGATTTGCGCACGATCGGCGTGGTGGTTGAACATAATGGCGCGATTGCAGCGGTGGGAGCCAGCGCCGCTGTGCTCAATCACCCGGCGCGCGCTGTGTGCCTGCTGGTGCGGCACCTTGCCGAATTAGGAAGGACCCTGCCCGCCGGCAGCTTCGTCATGACAGGCAGCATCATCGAGGCAATCCCTGTAAGCAAGGGCGATGTCGTGTCCGCCCGTTTCCAGGGACTCGGCAGTATCACGGTGAATTTCACATGAGGTGCGCGAGGGAGATGGTCCGGTGCCGATAATCCAGGTCAACATGATGGAAGGACGCAGCGTCCAGCAGAAGCGCGCGATGGTCGCGGCGGTGACGCGGGCGGTGGGCGACACATTGGGAGCCGACCCGAACACGGTACGCATCATCATCAACGAATTGATCCCCGAACATTATGCCGTGGCCGGACTCACTTGGGGGGAAAAGCGTGCGGGAGCGCCGCTAATGTCAACCGATCAACCAGGAATTGAAGCATGAGCCGGATTAAATGCGCCGTCATCGGATCGGGCAATATCGGCACCGATCTTGTCTACAAACTCCAGCGCAGCGCGGTGCTTGAACCGGTGTGGATGGTCGGCATCGATCCAGAATCGGACGGACTCCTGCGCGCAAAGGCAATGGGCCTGAAGACCACGGCGAAAGGCGTGGACGGCTTGCTGCCGTTCGTTGCGGCTGACGACATCCGGATCGCATTCGATGCGACATCGGCCTATGTTCACGCCGAGAACAGCGCAAAACTGACCGCGTTGGGCGTGCTGATGGTCGATCTGACGCCGGCAGCGATTGGCCCCTATTGCTGCCCGCCGGTCAACCTTGCCGAAGTTGCCGCTGGCGGCGCTGCCAACGTGAACATGATCTCATGCGGCGGGCAAGCGACGATCCCGATGGTGCATGCGGTGTCGCGAATCCAGTCGGTGGACTATGCCGAAATTGTCGCCACCGCCGCCTCGAAATCCATCGGCCCGGGCACCCGCGCAAATCTCGATGAGTTTACCTATACAACTTCCAAGGCAGTAGCCGATGTGGGCGGCGCGCGGCGCGGCAAGGCGCTGGTTATTGTCAACCCGGCAGAGCCGCCCTTGATGATGCGCGACACCATCTATTGCCTTACAGATGAAGCGCCGCAGCAGCAGGCGATCACGGAATCGGTTCATGCCATGCTCGCCGAAGTCCAACGCTATGTGCCCGGCTATAAGCTGGTCAACGGCCCCGTATTCGATGGCAACAAAGTGTCCATCTACGTCGAGGTGGAGGGGCTTGGCGATTATCTGCCAAAATATGCCGGCAATCTTGACATCATGACGGCGTCGGCAGTCCGTACGGCGGAGATGTTCGCCGAACATGCCCTGCCCGCCGCCCAGCCCATCATCGCGGAGACCACATCGTGAGTTCGCACCTCAAGGGCCGCAAAGTGCTCCTGCACGATATGTGCTTGCGCGACGGGATGCACGCCAAGCGCGAGCAGATATCGATCGACCAGATGATCGCCGTCGCCACCGCGCTCGACGATGCCGGGGTGCCCTTGATCCAGGTCACGCACGGCGCCGGCGTCGGCGGCAACTCGCTGCAGCACGGCTTTGCGATGCACACCAACGAAGAATATCTGAGTGCGGTCGTCCCGCGGATGAAGCAGGCCAAGGTTTCGGTGTTGCTGTTGCCGGGTATGGGCACGATGAAGGACCTGCATTCCGCCTATGATTGCGGCGCGCGCAGTGTTCATGTCGCGACGCATTGCACCGAAGCTGACACCACACCGCAGCACATCGCGTTCGCGCGAAAGTTGGGCATGGACACCACCGGCTTCCTGATGATGGCGCACCTCAATTCGCCGGAAGGCATCGCCGCGCAGGGCAAGCTGATGGAATCCTACGGCGCGCAAACCGTTTATGTCACTGATTCCGCGGGCGCTATGCTCCCCGACGACGTTCGCGCGCAGGTCGGCGCGTTGCGGCGGGCGCTGAAGCCTGAAACCGAGGTCGGTTTTCATGGCCATCATAATCTCGGCATGGGCGTCGCCAATTCGATCGTGGCGATCGAAGAAGGCGCCAGCCGGATCGATGCGTCGCTCGCGGGGCTTGGCGCCGGCGCTGGCAACACGCCGCTCGAAGTGCTTGCCGCCGTGTGCGAGCGGATGGGTATCGAGACAGGTTGCGATCTCTTCAAGCTGATGGATGCCGCCGAAGATATTGTTGTGCCGATGATGGATCACCCTGTCCGCGTCGATCGGGACTCACTGACTTTGGGCTATGCCGGAGTCTACTCGACCTTCCTGTTACACGCCAAGCGGGCGGCCAAGGCCCACGGTGTGTCGGCGCGCGACATCCTGCTCGAACTTGGCCACCTCAAGATGATCGGGGGCCAGGAAGACATGATCGAAGATACAGCGATGACGATGGCCAGGAACCGCGCCAAAATGAATGCCGAAGCTGCCTGACAGCCAATGAAAATCGATAGGAATTTGCAATGTCATTGAGAGGTGTTTTGCGCGTCGGGGAAGTTCTCATCCGGGTGACCGACATGAAGGCGGCCCGCATTCATTATGGGGACCGGATGGGCCTCCATGAGGTGATGGAAGACGAGGCGGGCCTGGTCTATTTCAAGCCTTGGGACGATCACGAACATCACAGCGTTATCCTGCGCGAGGCGGAGTCGCCCGGCATGGATTACGTCGCGTTGCGCGTTTACGACGACGACACCCTGACGCGGCTCGCGCCCAGGATCGAAGCTTTCGGGCTGCCGGTTGAGCATGTGGCCGCGGGCGTTTATCCCAAGAGCGGGCGTCGGCTCCAGTTTACCTTGCCGAGCGGGCATATTTGTCAGCTTTATGCCGAAAAGGAGCTGACCGGGAACACGATGGGGTATCACAACCCTGGCGTGACGCCCGACGAAGGCGTGATCCGGGGCTTCCGGGTAAACCGGCTCGACCATGTCCTGCTCGGCGGTGTCAATCTCGATGAAAACGTCCGGCTCTTTTGTGAAGTTTTCGAATTCGACCTTAGCGAGAAAATTGTCGATGCCGGAAGTCAGGCTACGATGGCCGTGTTTTTGACCTGCTCGACCAAACCGCACGATATTGCCTTTGTCGCACAGCCGCAGCCGAACAAATTTCACCATGTGTCGTTCCTGCTCGAATCCGCGCACGACGTGATCAAAGCCGCCGACCTGATCGGCAAGTACCGGATTCCGGTTGAAGTCAGTCCCAATCGCCACGGTGTAACGCGCGGTGTTACTATCTATTTCTTTGACCCGGCGGGAAATCGCAATGAAGTTTTTTCGGAGGGCTATGTCCATTACCCCGACACACCAACATTGGTGTGGGACACCGATGACATCGGCCACGCCGGTTTCTCTCACGATAACTTTATGCGGCAGAGCTTTTTCGATGTCCTGACTTGATCAGGCGGGTTCGAACGGAGTTACCAACATGACCAAGCCAATACTTCCAACCGGCTTCGAAGATCTCGAAGAATTCACCGATTATTG
>JAYVWX010000314.1:0-7243 GCA_043785715.1 Novosphingobium sp.
AGCACGTCGAATGGGTGGCCGATTGCCTTGCCTTCCTGCAGCGTGAGGGCGTCGCGGTGATCGAGGCCGAGCAGCAGGCCGAGGACGACTGGGTGGCGCACGTCAACGAAGTGGCGGCAGGAACGCTGCATCCCCAGGCCAACAGCTGGTACATGGGCGCGAACATTCCCGGCAAGCCGCGTGTCTTTTTGCCCTATGTCGGCGGATTGGGCGTCTATACCGAAATCTGCCGCGACGTCGCCGAGGATCGCTATCGCGGCTTTGCCTTGAAGCCGGCAGCCTGACATGCGCGCACCGTTCAGCCGGACGCTGGGCGACCTGCTCGACGAGCAGGCGCTGCTTCATGGCGAACGGGTCGCGGTGATCGCCGACCAGATCGAGCACAGCTATGCCGCGCTCGCCGGCCGCGCCAGCCGCCTGGCGGCAGGGCTTCGCGAACGGGGCGTCCGGCGCGGGGACCGGATTGGCATTCTCGCCAGCAACCGGATCGAATGGCTGGAAATCTGTTTCGGGGCGAGTTCTGCGGGCGCGGTGGTGGTTCCGATCAGCACCTGGTCGAAACCGGCTGAGCTTGCCTTCATTATCGAGGATGCGGCGATCGGCACGCTGTTCGCTGTGGCAGGCGTGGCCGGCGAGGATTTTGTTGCGGGGCTTAGCTCGATTCGCGCCCAATTGCCGTCCTTGCACACGCTGGTCTTGATCGGGTACGAAAAGCCGGGGGACGGGTGGCTGCGATATGAGGACCTGTTCGCGGCGCGGCCCTGCCCTCTCGAACCAGGCGACCGTCCCAGCGCAGCCGACGACGCGCTCATCCTCTATACGTCCGGATCGACCAGCAAGCCCAAGGCGGTGCGGCTTGCCCACTACGGACTGATCGAGAACGGGTTCAACATCGGCGAACGCCAGAAGCTGGTGCCCGAAGACCGTGTGCTCGCCGCCGCACCGTTGTTCTGGGCCTATGGCTCGGCCAATCTGATGCTCGCCAGCTTCACCCACGGCGCAGCGATCGTCCTGCAGGACCGCTTCGAGCCGGGCGGGGCATTGGCCTTGATCGAAAACCATCGCTGCACCGTGATCTACACACTGCCCGCAATGACCAGCGCACTGATCGCCCACCCCGAGTTCGCCCGTGAGCGCACGCAGAGCCTGCGCACCGGGCTGACAATCGGCAATCCGCAAGACGTGATAAATGCCGCCACCGTCCTCGGCGCGGCGGACATCTGCAATATCTACGGCTCGAGCGAAACCTATGGCAATTGCTGCGTTACCCCTGCGGACTGGCCGCTCGATCGCCGCTCGAGCTGTCAGGGGCCGCCGCTTCCAGGGGTCTCGATCCGGCTGGTCGATGCCGACAGCGGCGCCCTGGCCGCGCCGGGCGCGGCCGGGCAGATCGAAGTGTCGGGCTATCTTATGCCCGGCTACGGCGGACAGAGCGCAAGCCACAACGCCGGCGTGTTTACGGCCGATGGCTGGTACCGCTCCGGCGACGTCGGCCGACTGACCGACGCCGGCGACATCGTCTTCCAGGCACGCGATTCGGAGATGATCAAACGGTCGGGGATCAATGTTTCGCCGGCCGAAGTGGAAAATCTGCTGATGCAGCATCCCGGCGTGGCCGAGGCGGCAGTGGTCGGCGCGCCCGATCCCGGCCGGGGCGAGATCATCGTCGCCTTCGTGGTGCGCGCGGGCTCCGCGGCGCTTACCGCAGGCGAGCTGGTCGCGCATTGCCGCGCGCTGGCCTCGAGCTACAAGGTTCCCGACCGGATCGAGTTTCGCGATCACCTGCCGATGACCCCGACGGGCAAGGTTCAGCGGCAGGCGCTCAAGGCGGACGCGCAGGCTTCCGCACGACAGGAGATGCACGATGGCGCGTGAAGCCTGGGGCCTGTGGGGCGAACATGACGAGATCGGCGCGCTCAATCTGGTTGGTGCCGCCGAAGTCCTCGCCGCGACCTCGCTGGTTCGTCAGGGCCGCGTTGTTTCGCTTGCCCAACCGTTGACCAAGAGGACCCCGGTGCCAAGCCATCGCACCGGCCTGCTGCACTTCATGGACCGCGATGGCGGCGACTACGCGGCCGGGGCCCGGCGCGCGAACGGCTTTCAATTTGCCGAAGACAGCGTGATGATGCCGCTGCACATTGGCACCCACATCGACGCGCTGTGCCATGCGTGGTGCGACGATCAGCTTTATAATGGCCATGCCGGAAGTGAAATCAACAGCACGCGCGGCGCGAAGAAATGCGGGATCGACAAGCTGCCGCCGATTGTCACGCGCGGCGTGCTGCTCGATGTCGCGGGCGCACACGGCGCGCCGCTTGCCGATGGCTATTCGGTCGGCAAGGCGGAGCTGGTCGAAACCGCCGACCGTGCGGGGATCACGCTGCGCCGGGGCGATGCGGTGCTGATCCGCACCGGCTGGCTCGAAGCGCAGGCCGGCAAGCGACCTCGCGATGTCGATTTCAATACCGAGCCGGGCATCGACGTCGAGGCCGCCTTGTGGCTGGCGACATCGGGCGTGACGTCGGTCGGGGCGGATAATTTCGCCATCGAGGCGATGCCGCCTCCCCCGGGCACGACCTTTCCGGTGCATCAGAGGCTCATCCGCGACTACGGCATTACGCTGATCGAAGGGCTGGCTCTACGTGCGTTTTCCGAATGCGGCGTCAGCGAATTTCTGTTCGTTGCCGCGCCGCTGCCAATCGGCGGTGGTACCGGCAGCCCGTTAACGCCGCTCGCGATCTTCTGACTCACACAAGGCAATCGCCGCGAACCAGCAGCATTAAAACCGAAGTTTCGATGGAGAGCAGCCGCATGACCAGTGAGGTATTGACCCCAGTCCCCGCGCATGTCCCGCCTTCGCGCGTGGTCGATTTCGACGTCTACCACCCGGCCGGGATAGAGGACGGATACCATCAGGCATGGATGCGGCTGCATGCCGAGGGAGTCCCCGATCTGGTCTGGACCCCGCGCAATGGCGGTCACTGGATTGCGACGCGCGGGCACATGATCCATCAGTTCCTCAACGAGCCCGAGCATTTCTCGGCCCGGGTGATGATCGTCCCCAAGGAAGCGGGAATGGAGCACAAGCTGGTGCCCATGAACATGGATCCGCCCGAGCACGGGCCCTATCGCCGCGTGCTCAACAAGGGGTTGGGACCGCGCGAAATACGCAACATCGAAGGCGATATCCGCAGCGCCGCTGCCGCCCTGATCGACAAATTCGCAGCCGACGGCCGGGTGGATTTCTGCGCTGAATACGCGAACATCTTTCCGCTCCAGGTATTCCTCGCCTTCTCGGGCCTGCCGTTGTCGGACGCGCCGAAACTCGCTCGCTTCTCGAACTCGATGCTCCGCCCCGAAGGCGATACGCCCGAGGAAAAGGCGGCATCGATGGCCAGAGCCAATGCCGGTTTCTTCGAGTACATCGAGCCAACTGTGGCCGCGCGCCGCGCCAAACCGGGCGAGGACTGGATCAGCCTGATCATCCACAGCGAGGTCAATGGCAAGCCGGTCACCGAATATGAAACACTGGCGATGATCGCGCTCGTCCTGCTCGCCGGGCTCGATACGGTGGTCAACTTCCTGCCGTTCTGCATGGAATATCTCGCGCGCAATCCTGCCGATGTCGCCGTGCTGCGCGGCGATCCGGCAAAGATCCCCGCGCGTATCGACGAACTGTTACGCCGCTTCCCAGTCGTCTCGCAGGCGCGGCTGGTGACGCAGGATGTCGAGCGCGACGGCGTCACGCTCAAGCAGGGGGAAATGGTGCTGGTGCCATCGGTACTCCACGGCACCGACGAGCGCGAGAACGAGGATCCGCTGAGGGTCGATTTCAAGCGCAAGCGAAATTCGCACACCACTTTCGGCAGCGGCGCGCATGTCTGCGCGGGCATGCACCTGGCCAATCTGGAAATCATCGTGACCTTGCAGGAATGGCTCAAACGCATTCCCGAGTTCCGGCTCGCCGAGGGCTTCAAGCTGGCCGCGCATTCGGGAGTGGTGGCGCAGGTCGAACGCCTGGATCTGGTGTGGGATGTCGTTTGACGGCTGAGGTTCGCCTGCCGATTGCGGTTGGAGTGACCCAATGACCTTGCACGCGGGTCGCCCAGGGCGACCGGGCCGCGGGGAGTTTCACGGCCACAAATTGCTTGTCGTGAGCGCGGTGATCGGACTCACCACCAGCATGAACGCCGTGATGATCTACAGCCTCGGCTCGTTCATCGGCCCGCTAAATGCGGAATTCGGCTGGGATCGCGGCAGCATTTCGCTGGCGGTATCCGTGCTGACTTTCGGCGTGTTCCTGTTCGGTCCCGTGGCCGGGCAGTTGTGCGATCGCTATGGCGCAGCAATTGTCGGCGCGCTCAGCCTGCTGTCTTACGGTGCTGCGGTGATCGCCATGACCATGCTGGTCAGCGACCTCACCAGCTTCCTGATCGCTTTTTTCCTGATTGCCATGCTGGGAGTGGGGTCAACTCCGATTGTCCTCGTTCGGCCGATCACCGCCGGGTTCGACAAGCGGCGCGGCTTGGCGCTGGGGATTGCGTTGACCGGTGCCGGGCTTGCCGGCTTCTGGGTGCCCAACGCCGTCACCGAGGTAAGCGCCAGCTTTGGTTGGCGCGCGGGCTATTGGGTGCTCGCGGCTGCAGCCATGCTCGCCGCGCCGGTTGTCTGGTTGGGGTTCCGCCCTTCCGAACGGCGGGCTGCGGTCGCCGCGCCGTCCGATCGTGCCAAGGTCGGGATAACGCTGGCCGAGGCGCGAAAGACACGCGCTTTCTGGCTTGCTTCAATCCTGGCGGTGACGATGGCGCTCGGCGTTGGCGGAATGATCGTCCACCTGATCCCGCTGTTCAATGACTTAGGGGCCGATGCCAGGCTTGCGGCGCGGATGGCGTCGGTCATCGGCGTCGCCAGCGCCATCGGGCGACTGCTGATCGGCGCGTCGCTGGATCGTTTTCCCGCACCTTTGGTGTCGACGGCGGTGCTCGGCATGGGAGCGACCGGAATTGCACTGCTCGGACTTGGCGGGCTGAGCTACGGAATCCTCTCGGTCATTCTGATCGGCTTGCTGCTTGGCGCCGAACTCGATCTGCTGGCCTACATGGCCTCTCGACTGTTCGGGCAGAAGGCGTTCGGCGCGATCTACGGCTGGTTGTACGCGATGTACTCGCTGGGTTTCGGATTGAGCCCGTTCTTGATCGGCCGCAGCCGGGATAGTTTTGGCAGCTACGATTTCGCCCTGATCGGCAGCGTCGCGTTTCTCGCCATCGCCGCGATTGCGGTGCAAGGGCTTCGCGTTCCTAGGCCGCATGCACCGCCGAGCGCATAACGAAGGCCCGGCTTACCAAACCGCCGATCGCGAGCCCGCTCTTGGCATCGGCCAAGTGAGCGCGTCATCGGGCCTACGCACTCCGTTTAACTTTGCTGCGCGCATAATCCACCGCGAGCCGCTTGCGATAGCGGCGCGGGTCGAGTTCGAGCCCGTAACGCGGCGTGTCGGGAAACTGGGATGCCGCCCACGCGCGTTCGGTTTCAATGGCCGCGAGCATTTCGGCCGGTGGTGGACGGCGTACCGCGCCGCTGACCATCGCGGCGATATACTCGGCCTGGTCGTCCATCATCCGGATATTGCTGCCGCCGGTAACATCGAAATAACCGATGAAATAAAGCCCGTCGACCCGCGGATGAGCAACGCGATTGTAAAGAGCGACGTGCGTGGTCGCGCTTTCCACCGGCGATATGTCATCGGCGAGGAACGGGATGGCAGTGTTGTAGCCCGTCGCCGCGATGATCGCGTCGAAGCGATCCGCGCTGCCGTCGGTGAAGGTGATGCGGTCGCCATCGACGCCGGCAATTCCGGGTTTGACCGCGATCCGGCCCCACGCGATCTGCGAGATGAGCGTCGGGTGGCTGATCGGATGCGTCCGCTTCCGGGGCGTGCTGAAGCCCCACTGCTCCATGCGCCCGTGGAACATGGCGGTCATCCGCGTGCGAATCCACACCCGCAACCGCCATGGCAGGAAGGGCTTTTCGAGCTTGGACAAAGTCCGCGAATTGGGAACGCCGAACATCATCCGCGGCATGATCAGCACCGGCGAGCGCGCCGAGAGCACGGTGTGCTCGGTGACCGCGCAAATGTCCGCGGCGATATCGACGCCGCTGTTGCCGGGGCCGATGACGAGCACGCGCTTGCCGGCATAAGGTTCGGGCACACGGTAGCCGTGGGCGTGGGTATAGGTGCCGGTGAACTCGGATATCTGCGGGGGATGGCGCGGCACGCTCTGGTGCCCGGTCGCCACCACCACCCCGTCGAAGGTTTCGCTGGCGCCGTTGTCCAGCTCGATCCGAAATCGGCCGTCGATCGGCTCGACCGCCATGACCCGGCTGCGGAAGCGGACCCGGCGAGCCAGGTCGAAGTGATCGGCATAGCGCCTGAAATAGCGGCTCATCTCGCCGTGATCGGGATAGAGCGGGGCGTTAGGCGGGAATGGGAAATCGATGAAGCTGCTGGCCATGGCTTCGGAATTGATATGCAGCGACCGATAGGCCGGGCTCATCCCGCTGTCGTTGTCATACACCCACAGCCCGCCGATCTGCGATCCGCATTCGAAGATCGACGTCTCGATGCCCTTGGCGCTAAAATATTTGGCGGCAGCCAGTCCGCCCGCACCGGCGCCGATGATCGCGAAATGCTGGCTCACAATTTGGCCGTCAGCCAGTCGCCCGCCGCGCCCCACGCTTCGTCCGAGCGATTATAGCCGCCAGCGCGCCGCCGCTGCGGGGTGATCGATTCCATCGGCGGCGGCCCCGCTTGGGCATCGGCAAAGCCCTCGAGCATTGAACGTAGCGGCACTGGTTATCCTTCCTTCAAGATTTCAAAACCGGCGTAGCCATCGGCCGCGACTTGATCGCAGATCGCACGGTACCGGCCGATTCCGCCGACGAACGGCATGAATACGCGCGGCTTGCCAGGAATGTTAGCGCCGAGATACCAGGAATTCGCCCGGGGAAAGAGAGTAAGGTCCGCCTCGTCGTTAACTCTCTGCACCCAGGCGTCCTCGGCAGAGCGCGCGGGGACGATCGCAGTCGCGCCGGCGGCTTCGAGGTCGGCGATGCATGCGGCGATCCAGTCGACATGCTGCTCGATCCCGACCACCATGTTGACCAGCACCGACGGACTTCCAGGGCCGGTGATGATGAACATGTTGGGGAACTCGGCGCTCATCAAGCCAAGATAGTTGCGCGG
>JAYVWX010000315.1:0-9205 GCA_043785715.1 Novosphingobium sp.
GCAGCACCCCACGCCCAGACCGGAGAGTAACGCGCATGCGCGTTATGAATGCGGAACTTGCGATATCGCCGGGTTGGCCCGGCCCGTAAAAATGCCGATCGGCTCACGGTCCTTCGATGAACCGCCGTATCCAAGCAGCCAGGCGTTGGTTGTCGCTGGGTTTGCTTAGCGAGGCGATCGCCGCGTCCGCCTGCTTCAGTCTATCGCGCCTCAGATCGATCAGTGCGGCCGCGTAATCGGGCTCGAATTCAGGATGGCACTGGAACGAGATCGAAGCTTGGTCCGTGTAGGCCAGCATCGCCGCCGGATCGTCGTGGCAGCCTGCCAACACCCTTGAGTTCGGCGGTTGCTCGACCACCAGATCCCGATGCGAGACCGGCACCGCCAGGTGTTCGGCCTCGTCCGTCCACGATGCTTGGCCGAGCACCTGGTATTGGCGCAGGCCAATGGCCCAGCCCGTGTCGGATCTGGCGACTTTTCCGCCGAAGCTCTCGGCCATGAGCTGGTGGCCGAAACAGATCCCGACAAGCTTTGCCTTGCCCTTGGCCTCGCGAAGGAATTGCTTGAGCGGTGCGATCCAGGGCAGATCCTCGTATATTCCCGCCGCCGATCCGGTGATGAGGTAGGCGCCGTGATCGAGGACACTGGCCGGTAGCTTTCCGCACGTCACATCGTAACTCACCTCGCCATAGCCGGGGCCGAGCAGTCTCGCAAACATGGCGGGATAGCGCCCAAACCTGGCCTGGAGTTCCGGCGGCGGAGATCCCGTTTCGAGAATGGCGACCTTCATGGGAACTCGATGCGCCCTTCGAACGCCGATTGCAGCACGTGGCGGGCGGCGGCGGCATCGAAGCGTCGTGGATTTCCTCCGGCCGAGGGATCGCACTCCGCCATGCGGGCGATCTGGTCGAGGCGCTCGGGCGGAATGCCAAGGCCGGCAAGAGTATGGGGAATCGCAAGCTCTTCGCGCAGCCTGAGGATCCAGTCGAGCAGTCCGTCAAATGTCGCGCGGCTCAACCCGAGATAGGCGGCCAGCTGCGCGGCGCGACCTTCGATTGCCGGGCGATTGAAGGCCAGCACATAGGGCATCAGCACGGCATTGGTGAGGCCGTGATGGGTGTCGCACAGCGCGCCAATGGGATGGGCAAGGGCGTGCATGCCGCCCAAGCCCTTTTGGAACGCGGTCGCGCCCATCGACGCAGCGACCAGCATATTGCCCCGGGCCTCGACGTCGCTTCCCTGCCTGAACGCAACTGGCAGCCAACGTGCGATCAGCCTGGTTCCTTCGGCAGCAATGCCGTCGGCCATCGGATGGTATCCCAATGCGCAATAAGCTTCGAGGCAATGCGAAAGCGCGTCCATTCCGGTCGCGGCGGTTACCGGCGCGGGCAGGCTGACCGTCAGTGCCGGGTCCATGATGACGATTCTCGGCAGCATCATGGGATGAAAAATGATCTTCTTCACGCGCTCGGCCTGGTCGACGATCACCCCGGCGCGGCCGACTTCGGAACCTGTTCCCGCCGTGGTTGGCACCGCGACAATCGGCGCAATGCCATTCAAATCCGCGCGCAAGAACCAGTCCTGCCGATCTTCGAAGTCCCACAGCGGCCGTGTTTGGCCTGACATGAAGGCAATCACCTTGCCGACGTCGAGCGCACTTCCGCCGCCGAAGGCGATGACGCCGTCATGGCCGCCGCTCGCATAAGCAGCCAGACCATGCGCGATGTCCGAGTCCACCGGATTGCGGGACATCCTGGAAAACACCGCCGTCGGAAGGCCCGCAGTTTCGTTGGCGGCCACCGCTTGCTGCACCATCGTCATATCGGCGAGGCCAGGGTCAGTGACCAGCAGCGGGCGCCCGATGCCTGCGTCCCTGCAGGCTTGCGGCAGCTCCGCGATCCGCCCGGCGCCGAAGCGGATCGCAGTGGGATAATTCCAGTTTGCCCGCGCCAATTCCATGAGACATCACCTCCAGATCGCCTGCGCCTCAGATAATCTCGAAGTACCGCGCGAGTTGCCAGTCGGTTATCGCCTTGCGCGCTTCGCGTTCCTCCCACTCCCGGGTGGAGGCATAATGCTCGACGAATTCCGCGCCAAACAGTTCGGTCGCCGCGTGGGAGCCGCGCAGGCGCTGGGCCGCATCCCACAGGGTCGATGGCAGGAGCCGGGCGGGGTCGATCGGCTGCTCGTAGGCGTTGCCGGCAATCGGCGCATCGGGCTCGATGCGGTGCTCGATCCCCCACAACCCCGATCCGATTGCAGCCGCCAGTGCGATATATGGATTGATGTCGGCGGCGCCAATCCGGTACTCGACGCGCTGTGACTGCTGTGAGCCGCCAATGACGCGTAACGCGCAGGTGCGGTTCTCATATCCCCAACTTGCCGAGGTCGGAGCCCAGAAGCCTGGAACCATCCTGGTGTATGAATTGATCGTCGGTGCGATCATCGCCAGCAGTTCCGGCATCAGCTGCTGCTGACCCCCGACAAACCACCGCATCCGGTCAGACATCGTATGCGGCTTTCCCGCCTGGTAAAAGATGGCCCGCGCCGTCTTTTTGTCGAGCAAAGAGATGTGGAGATGTCCGGATTGGCCTGGCCAATCTGACGACCATTTGGCCATGAACGTCGCCATCCACCCACGCCGTTGGCACAATATTTTCGCGACGGTCTTGAACAATGCCGCCTTGTCGGCAGCCTCGAGCGCGTCGTCCACCCGAATGGCGGCTTCGATCACGCCAGGACCGGTCTCGGTGTGGAGCGCCTCCAGTTCCATCCGCATTTCGCGGCATGTCGACCAGAGTTCCTCGTAAAAATCGGCATGAACGCCCGAACGCAACATCGAATAACCAAAGTTGCCCGGGGTAATCGGCCTGAGATTTCGATAGTTCTTTTCGCGGATCGAATGCGGCGTCTCGGCGAAGACGAAAAATTCGAATTCAGCGGCTGCCTGGACCCTCAGGCCCATCGCAGCCGCGCGCGCCAGAATTCGCCGCAGAATCCCTCGAGGGCAGATCGCTTCTGCCCTGCCGGCAAATTCACCCAGGATCAGCGGCGTACCGCTTTCAAAGGGCAGGCTTCGCAGCGTTTCCGGCAGCAACCTCACCGCGGCATCTGGATAGGCCGTATGCCATCCGGTGAAGCTCAGATTGTCGATGAGGCGGTCGCTGGAATCCCAGCCCAGAACCACATCGCAAAACCCGAAGCCCTTATCAAGCGCCGAAGCAAGCTTCTCGGCACCCATATATTTGCCGCGGAAGATTCCATCCACATCGAAGACCCCGACCTTGGCCCAGCCGAGGCGACCTTCGGATACTTGTTTCAAAATGTCCGCAGCGGTGACGGTCATGCCGGGCCTCAATTGCGGGTTTGGATGCCGCCCCGCGGTAGCACAGTCCGCGGCCCCTGCAGCACTGAAAAGCGTTTAGCCGCGTCGGGCTGTTTCAGTGCCCGAGCTGAACTATGGCGGCGGGAGATTGTCCGGGTTGTTCGATTGGCCCGGCGCTGACTTGGGCGGTGTCGAGGGTGCAGTCGATTTTCGGCTCGTAACCGGCACTGGCCTCGATTGTGGCGGCGGCTGATTAGTCACCGAGCTTTGCGGGGTTTGCGCAGGGGGCTGGGGTGGGGGCTGCGGCTCCGCCTGGGGCTGGGCCTGGGACTTCGGTTCCGCCGGGGGCTGCTGTTGCGGTCGTGGTTCTTGCCCGGCGGGCCTGTCAGGCAGCGAGGGCAGATAGGGCACGCCGTAGGACGGCGGCGCCGCATCATCGCCAAAGGCGCCGCCTGGCGGAACCGGCCGATAACGCCGCGGAGGGCGGGTGCGATCGGGTGTGGCGGGACCAAAATTTGGGGCTGCGCCAGTAGGTTGCGCCGGCTCACGCGCGGGGACGACAAGGTCATTGAGCCTGGCAAGGCCAGAGAGTGAAACGGTGAACGGCCCGATCGGCGCTGCGCCGAGGCGCGGCACATAGGCCGCGAGCAGCGGCCGGTCGAGCACGACCGTCCGGTTCGCCGCCGTCACCGAAATAACGCCCACCGCGCCATTGCCCTGCCGGTTCGGTCCCGGCCCGCGCAGGATCACCAGCGATGCGGTTTGCGGGTCGCTGTCGATAGTCTGGCCGATCGCGCGTTCGCCGCGGGCGATGGCGATGGCTTGTTCGCCAACCACCCCGTCCACGATCGTGCCCCTAATGCCGATCGTCGCAGCGGGCGTGTTGATCGAAGACCCTTTGCCATCGCCGCGACTGCCCGACATGAAACGAAAGGCGCCTTTCGCCACGGTCGCGCCGAATGAGCCATTGCCGCCCGGAGCATAGACAAAACGATCGATCGTCAGCCGGGCATTGGCTCCCACCGTGAAAACCGATTTGTCCAGCAGCTGCAGCTGCAGCTGACTGTGGGCGCCAGTCTGCACCTGGTCGGCCAGGGCCACGCGCTGCCTGATCGCTGCCGGGCGGGATCGGGCCGCCGCGGCGCTTTTGATCTGGACGGTGTTGACTATGGCGGCGGCGATGCCGACGATCTGCGGCGCGGTCACCGCCGCCGCGAGGCCGCCAAGCGGTAGCGACAGCGCCAGCACTATCCCCACGGCCGGGTTGGAGAGTGCACGGCGCGGATGATGCCAGGTCATCGCTCAGCCCCCTTGTCTGGCATTGCCGCGGTTCGCGGCGCAGGGGGCGGTAGCGTCATCCCATTGTCGATCTGGCAAGTCGCGTCCGCGCAAATCGTCGAATTCGACCAGGGCACCGCTGCGATCGTCCAGCCGGCAGAACAGGCTGGCATGGAGCAGCCGCGCTTCATTGCTCTGCGGGTGGTTGAGGATCACCCGTTCGAGGCTCGCCAGGGCACCGGTCAGATCGCCCTCCTTGATCTGTTTTTGGGCCAGGGCGATGCCAGGGCCGACTTCGGCGGTGGCGCGTGATAGCGCATCGAGCTCGGCTGCACTCTCCGCCCTGGCCGGCGCAGCGGCGAGCGACAAGCTGGCGGCAATTATCAAAAGCGGGGCTCTGCTAAACCGGATACCCATGAACAGCTCCCCTCTGATTGCCGTCGAGATACTAGACCCTCGGGATTAACGTAGCATTGTTCGGACCAGGCGGAAACGATAGGTTTCATCCAGATCCCGCCCCCTGGAACCGCGCGAAGCGCAGGCTGGGGACACCCGCTGTCCATCCTCTGTACAAGGAAAGGAGACAGGCATATCCTTCCCCCAGCGACGTCAAATTCAAAAGAATTGCCGGCTTCGGCAACCTGGGGAGAGGCAAATGGCGGCATCGGACCACGTCGACTTTCATGGTTTCATGGAAGGCGTCTCTCGGCGCAACCCGCACCAGCCCGAATTCATCCAGGCGGTGCAGGAAGTCGCCGAGGACATTTTCGGCTTCATCGCCGAAAAGGAGGAATACCACGCGCAGCAGATCCTGCGCCGCATCACCGAGCCGGACCGGGTGGTGTCGTTTCGCGTCTGCTGGGAGGACGATAACGGCAATATCCGGGTGCAACGCGGCTGGCGCGTGCAGAACAACAATGCAATCGGCCCGTACAAGGGCGGCATCCGCTTCCATCCCAGCGTCAATGAAAGCGTGCTCAAGTTCCTCGCCTTCGAGCAGACCTTCAAGAATGCGCTGACCGGCCTGCCGATGGGCGGCGGCAAAGGCGGCGCGAATTTCAATCCCAAGGGCAAGAGCGTGCGCGAAATCATGCGCTTCTGCCAGAGCTTCATGACCGAGCTCTATCGTCATATCGGCGCCGATGTCGATGTCCCGGCGGGCGATATCGGCGTTGGCGGGCGCGAAATCGGCTTCATGTTCGGCCAGTACAAGCGCATCACCAATCACTTCACCGGGGTGTTGACCGGCAAGGGGCTTGAATATGGCGGCTCGCTGATCCGGAACGAAGCGACCGGCTACGGGGCGGTCTATTTCCTTGCCAGTATGCTCGCCACCAGGGGGGATGACTTGCACGGCAAGCAGGCGGTGATCTCCGGCTCGGGCAATGTCGCGACCCATGCCGCCGAGAAGATCGTCCAGTTGGGCGGCAAGGTGCTGACGCTGTCCGATTCGGGCGGCTTCATCCATGATCCCGACGGCATCACCCAGGACAAGATCGACTGGGTGAAGCTGCACAAGACCCACCGCCGCGGCCGCATCCAGGACTATTGCGACGAGTTTCCGCGCGCGCGTTTTCATGAGGGCAAGAGACCGTGGGGCGTGCCTTGCGATATCGCGCTGCCCTGCGCCACGCAGAACGAACTGCTCGGAGAGGATGCCAGGACGCTGGTGGCAAACGGCTGCAAGGCGGTTTCCGAAGGCGCCAATATGCCGACCGATCTGGCGGGGGCGCATGTGTTCAAGGCGGCGAAGCTGCTGTTTGCGCCGGGCAAGGCGGCCAATGCCGGGGGGGTCGCGGTCTCGGGCCTCGAAATGAGCCAGAATTCCGGACGCCGCGCCTGGAGGGAGGAGGATCTCCAGCAGA
The DNA here is from genome assembly GCA_043785715.1 of Novosphingobium sp. Classification (GTDB taxonomy): domain Bacteria; phylum Pseudomonadota; class Alphaproteobacteria; order Sphingomonadales; family Sphingomonadaceae; genus Novosphingobium. The sequence goes on from JAYVWX010000315.1 coordinate 6,469, forward strand.
TGCTGAAGGACATCATGGCGGGCATCCATACCAGCTGCCAGGCCTACGGCGACCAGGGCGGCGGCTATACCGACTATGTCAGGGGCGCCAATATTGCCGGGTTCAAGAAAGTCGCCGACGCCATGCTGGCGTTCGGGGTGGTCTGAGGCGGATGGCGGACGGATCGGCAGCGCCGCATGCGCCAGAGAGCTTCACGGTCCATGCCATTCACCTAATCCGGACCGCGACCCAGACCAATCTGGCGCTCAGCCAGATGGCGGACCAGAAGGCGAGCATCCTGATGGGGGCGACCTTCGTGGTTTTCACCATCGCCGTCGGCCAGGCCAGCCGGGGAGACTTTCCGCTGTCCCTGCTGGTCCTCGCCTGTTCCGCGTTCCTTTCGGCAATGTTCGCGGTAGCCGCGATCCTGCCGAGCTTCACCCCGCCCGCCGCATCGCCGGACACGGAAAACATCCTGTTCTTCGGGGTGTTTACCCGGCTGAGCGAGGAGGATTTCGCGAATCGCGTATTGCAGCGGCTGGCGTCCGACGAGACGGTTTTCCGTACCATGCTGCGCGATATCTACCAGAACGGGCAGGTGCTGCAGCGCAAGAAGTACCGCTTCCTGGGGTTGGCCTACCGCATCTTCATTGCCGGGCTGACGCTGACGTTGGTGATATTCCTGCTTGAGAGCCGTGAGGCGTTGCTGCGGTTGTTTTAGCGCACCCCCAGAGCCTTGGCCTGCTGGCGCAGCATGGCGGCGTTGCCGGGATTGGCGGCAATCGCATCGCGCAGCGCTGCCGCGGCCTTTTCGCGCTGGCCTAGCGTCATCCGGCTGCGCATCAGCATGATCCAGCCATCGACGTTGGCCGGCGCGGATTTGAGGCGGGTTTCGAGCCGGGCGACCATGGCTTCGGCCATGTCGCGCTGCTCGCCTGGTGGAACCGCCGCGGCAGCCCGCAAATCCTGGGCGGTCGGTCCGGGTATCGCCTGCGCGGCGAGCGGCGGGGAGGGCGAACGTTGTTCCGCCGCCGCGATCCGGGCCGCAGTGTCAATCCGGTTGATCTTGCCGACCTGCTCGATGGTGCGAACCAGATCGCGGCGCCAGGGGGCATCGCCCGGCGCTTCTTCCAGCAGGTGCAGCCAGTCATCGATCGCACCGGCATGATCGCCGGCAAGATCCCGTTGCACCGCCAGAAAATAGCGCGCGCGCGCATCCTTGGGGTCGAGCGCCGCGGCCTTCTGGAATGCGGCGGCGGCCTCGGCGGGCATCGGTTCACGCTTGCTCGCCATCACCCGCGCCTCGCCCAGCGCGGACCACAGCGCGGCAATGCCGGGGCTGATCCGGCTCGCCCGGTCAAAGGCGCCGGCGGCATCCTCGAATTGGCCATCCTCGAAATAGGCGCTGCCCAGCGCGCTCCAGGCGGCGGCATCGCCGGGTTGCGCGCGCACGCGCGCGGCGAGCGCTTCGATGGGCAGCGGATTGGGGCTGGTGGCCGTGGCCGCCGGAACTGGGCCAGGCGCAGGTCCGCGGTCTCCCCAGATCGAAAAGCCAATGGCCAAGGCCAGAATCGAGGCGGCCACCGCCAGGGCAAGCTTACCCGCTGGCAATGTTCCGCTGCTGCCTTGTGTCATTGCTCGGTTCCGGTCCATAGTCAGGCCATCCGGGGTCGGCAGCCAAGTTCAACGCCTTAGCCGGCGATTTGCGCATATTCCCTGGATAAGGCAATTGGCAGGGACGCCGGAATCGAGGTAGATCGGGTGAAGGCTCGCGTTCGCATTGCGATAATCGGTTCCGGACCCGCCGGATTGAGCGCCGCTGCGCGTGCCGCGGCCCTTGGCTTGCCGCATATATTGCTCGAAAAGGCGGACCATCACTGCGACACGATTTTCAAGTACCAGAAGGGCAAGCATGTGATGGCAACGCCCAGCAAGCTGGTGCTGCGCTCGGACCTCGGCTTCGATGCGGGCAAGCGCGAGGTCATCCTCGATCTCTGGAGCCGCGAGATCGCCGTTGCCAATGTCCAGCTCAATGCCGACGTCACCGCGATCGAGGGCGACAAGGGCGATTTCACGCTTCGGCTGAAAGACGGCGGCGAAGTCCATGCCGAAACGGTGATCTTCGCGATCGGCACCCAGGGCAACCCCAATCTGCTACGCTGTCCCGGAGCGGATTTGCCGCATGTCCAGTATCAGCTCGACGATCCCGGCGCATACATCGACGAGCATATCACGGTCATTGGTTCGGGCGACGCCGGAATCGAGAACGCGCTGGGCTTGGCCGCCGATCCGGCCCAGCGCAATGTCGTAACCATTCTCAATCGGGGCACGGACTTCGCCCGCGCGAAAACGGCCAACGTCAAGCTGCTGACCGAGGCAGCCGAGGCCGGGCGCGTCGTCATTCGTACCGAGACCTCGCCATCCGAAATCCGCTGCGGCGAGCTGGTGCTCGATACCCGCGATGGCCAGGAAACCATCCGCTGCGACCGGATCATCGCCCGCATGGGCTCCACCGCGCCGCGCCCCTTCATGGAAGCCTGCGGGGTCGAGTTCTCCAGCCCCGATCGCGAGGCCTTCCCGGTGCTCTCGCCGGTGTTCGAGACCAGCCGCCCCGGCATCCATGTCATCGGCGCCCTGGCCGGCTATCCGCTGATCAAGCACTGCATGAACCAGGGCCATGACGCGGTCGAATTCATCAACGGCAATACCGCGCTCAAGCCGGCGGACGAGCCGCTGCTGGCCGCGATGTTCGCCCCGC
>JAYVWX010000316.1:0-14695 GCA_043785715.1 Novosphingobium sp.
GCCGGTGTGCCGCAGGGGCAGAAGTCGATCGCCATCGAAGTCACGCTCCAGCCGCAGGACAAGAGCTATGCCGAGGCGGACCTCAAGGCGATTGCCGACAAGGTGACAGCGGCGGCGGCGAAGCTGGGGGCGGTATTGCGGGGTTAGGGGTGGGAGAGCAAGGCCGAAGGCCGAGCGTCAACGCCAGCGTGGTACACCCCCACCCAACCTCCCCCTCAAGGGGGAGGAGTTAGTGGCTCAATCCTAACCAGAAAATTTAAGGCTCACAGAATCTTGAAATGCTCCATATTCGGGGCGCCGGCAAAAAATGGCCCGACCAGCGCCTTGAAACGGTCGAATTCGGGGGTCTTGGTATATTCGGTGTGCGATTCCACGCGGTCCCATTCGAGCAGCAGGATGAATTTGCCGGGATTTTCCACGCCCCGCCCGACCCGTGCCGATGAACAGCCCGCAGCGCCGGCGAGGAGGGCGGTGCCTGTGCTTGCCATGGCGGCCGCGAACTCTTCTTCCTTGCCAGCGGTAACCGGGATTTCTGCGCGTTCGACAAACATTTTCATTCTCCTTGGCTGATCTTGAGACGCTCGACCGCAAGTGCGGCGAGCTTGAATTTCTGCGGTCGTCCGGTGACCGTTAGCGGGATATCGCCCGCTTCCAGGAACAGGACATGGCGGGGAACTTTGAAGCGCGCAAGGTTTGCCTGGCAGACTGCGAGAAGCGCCGCCGGATCGGGATGCTCCCCTTCGCGTGGGACGATGCACAGACAGCCGGTTTCGCCCGCCCGGGGGTCCGGCACCCCGACGACCAGCGCCTGCTCGATCTGCGGGTGATCGTCGAACAGCATCTCGATCTCGCGCGGCATAACCATTTCGCCGTTGCAGCGATAGGTTTCCTTGATCCGGCCCGTCAGCGTCACATCGCCGTCCGCGCTCACCCGGCCGACATCGCCGGTGCGCAGCCAGCCATCAGGGATGAAGGCTGCGGCGGTCTCATCGGGCTTTTTGTAATAGCCGCGCGTGACGATGGGGCCTTTTACCACAAGTTCGCCTTCCGCGTCCGGGGGCAGGTCGGCCAGGGTTTCTGGATCGATCGTCTTGTAAACCGCCACGCGCCCGCCCAGCGCGGGATCGCCCGCGACGCTGGGCGGTTTGAAGCGGCCATGCGTTGTCAGCAGCTGCGTGTCGTCATCCTCCGGCACGCTCGATGTGGCTGACGCGGAGGTTTCGGTCATGCCGTAGCCCATCCGCATCTCGGCGGGGCGAAGGACTTCGCGGATGTCGCTCCAGATGCCGGGCGGATAGGCCCCGCCACTGTTGAACATCACCAGCAGATGGCTCGAGTCGAAACCGCGTGTCCGCGCGACCTCGATCAGCTTGGCTGTCGCGATCGGCACCGCCACCAGTTCCGTAGTGCGGTGGCGCTCGGCAGCGTCCAGCATTTCCGCCGCATCGAACACCAGGTGCGGAATGATCGCTCCGCCCACGAACAGCACCGCGAGCAGGCATTCGGTATAGCCAAAAACATGATACATCGGCATCGCAAACTGCATTCGCCGCCCGTCCTCGAACGCGCCGGCGATCACCGAGGAAAAGGCGGCGCGAAGCACCATGTCGTGGGTCAGCATCACCCCTTTGGAGCGCCCGGTCGTGCCCGAGGTGTACAGGATATCGCTGAGCGCGGCGCCATCCGCCGCAGCTTCGCGCCGGGCAAGCTCGGCATTGCTTTCGGGCGTGGCGCTGGCGATCAGCGCGTCGATCCCGGGAAGCGTGAAGGTGTGGCGCAAATTGGGCAGATCCGGTTTGATCCGGGCGAGGTCGGCAAGATAGTCATGCCCGCGGAATTCTGCCATGGTGATCAGCATCACTGTGTCCGACTGGTCGAGCACATAGGCAAGCTCCTGCCCGCGCAGCATGAAATTGACCGGAATGCACACCGCACCCGCCCGGGCTATGGCGAATTTGATCGCGGTGAATTCGGAATAGTTTGCCATATCGAGCGCGACATGTTCGCCCGCGTTGAGCCCCTGCGCGATCAGGCCCGAGGCAATCTGGCGTGACCAGGCCTGCACTTCGGCATAGCTCCACTCGCGCGCGTCGGTGATGATCAAAGGGCGGTCAGGCCATGACTCAACCGAACGGTCAAGCCTGCCGGAAATCGTCAGCACCTCCCAGACCGGGTATCGCGCCTCAAGCAAGCGGCGACGCTCTTGCGGTGTCATCCTACCCTCTCGTTTCTGTCAGATTGACGGGCCTGCCCAATCGGCATAACAAACATTTGTTTATTGGCAATGCAAGCTGACGGGGGTGAACCATGGATTTCCGCTTTAACGATGAACAGCGGATGTGGAACGACACGGTTCAGGACTTCATGATCCGTGAGGTCGGGCAAGATTATACGCTCGAACACGATCTGTCGCGGGAATTTCCCGAAGATGTCTATCGCAAGATGGCCGATCTTGGCTGGCTTGGTTTGCTCGTGCCCGAGGAGCAGGGCGGGATGGCCACCGATCCGGTCATGTTCGCGATCTTTTGCGAAGCGATCGGCAAATACAGCCTCGATACCGCCGCCTGCATCATGACATCGGTGTTCACCGTAACCAACATCTGCCGCCACGGCACCCCCGAACAGGTAGAGCGCTACATCAAGCCCTTTTTGCGCGGCGACCAGAAATTCTCGATTTCGATCAGCGAGCCCCAATCAGGGTCTGACGCTGCGGGAGGGCGATCGACGGCGCGGCTGGAGGGCGAAGAGTGGGTGCTCAACGGCAACAAGGTCTGGTGCTCGGGCGCTCAGCTTCCCGGCGCCGTCATCGCCGTCCTCGCGCGCACCAGCCAGGAACGTTACGACGGCTTCTCGATGTTCCTGGTTCCCAACGACACGCCGGGATTGCACATCAAGAAGATGCAGACGCTGGTCCGCAAGAGCCTTGGCACCACCGAATTCTTCATGGATGAAATGCGTCTGCCCAAGGATGCGCTGCTCGGCGAAGTCGGCAAGGGCTGGCACTATATCGGCGAACATCTTGATCTCGAACGGCTGAGCATTGCCGCCTCGCAGGTTGGCAATGCCCGCACCGCGCTCGACGACACCAGGAAATATCTGAGCGAGCGGGACGCGTTCGGCAAGAAGCTTTCATCCTATCAGGTGCTCAAGCACCGCATGGCCGACGACGAAACCGAACTCGCCGCCGCGCGCCTGATGGTCTATTACGCAGCGGATAAACTGGCGCGCGGCGAACCGGCCAATGCCGACGTCGCCAAAGCCAAGCTGTTCACCGCCAAGACCCTGTTCCAGATTGCGTTCAACGGCATGCAGGCGCTCGGCGGCTACGCGCAGCTCCCCGAATATCATATGGAACGCTATTTCCGCGAGGCCAAGCACGGCATGGTTGGCGGCGGCACCAACGAAATTCTGCGCAGCATCATCGCCAAGTCGATGGGGCTGGGGCGTGACGGTTAACGGACAAGACGTGGCGGGCGTGATGGAATCGGTGGCGGGGCCGCGCGATGCGATCCTGGATGCGGCGATTCTCCTGTTCGGCAAGCAGGGCTATACCGGCACCTCGATGCGCGACATTGCCGGGGCGGTCGGGGTTCTGCCGGGGAGCCTGTACGCCCATATCGCCAGCAAAGAGGCCTTGCTCGCCGATATTGTCGAGGGTGGCATCAACCGGTTCCTCGCAGCGGTTCGCCCCCACGCCCATTCGGAAGCAAGCCCCACGGATAAACTCCGCGCGATGATGATTGCCCATGTCGCGGTCGTTGCCGACAATCCCGAACGCTCACTGGTGGTTTTCCATCAATGGCGTTTTCTTGGCGCAGGCAACGTTCAGGCCGCTATTGGCAAACGCCGCGACTATGAGCAGGCGTTCATCGGTGTGATTGAAGACGGGATGAAAGCGGGGGCTTTCCGCGCAGACCTCAACCGCCGGATCGCGGTGTTGACGATACTGGGCGCGCTCAACTGGACCCCGGAATGGCTATCCCCGGAAGGAAGACTGTCGCCCGAAGAGGTGGGCGGGATGATTGCGGAAACGCTGCTGATGGGGGTGCGGGGGTAGGTCGCAATTTGACTTTCTCCAGCTTGACTCTCACCCTTGTCAGCCATACCAAAAACAAATGATTGTTTTGAGAACAGCATGACCAGCCGCGCCTTTTGCGACCCTCAGGTCAAAGTGTTCGAGGATTTCGAACTCGGCGATGTGATGACGACTCGCGGGCGGACTGTGGATATCGGTGATATTACCGCTTTCGCGGGGCTGACCGGGGACCATTATCAGCTTCACACCGATGCTGCGTTCATGGCGGGCTCGCGTTTCGGGCAGCGGATTGCGCATGGGCCGCTGACTTTCGCGCTCGCGGTCGGGCTGGTTGGCGGCAGCGGGTTTTACGGCGATGCGATTGCCGCCCTTGTCGAGATTACCGGTCTCAAGGCGACCAAGCCCGTTTTTGCCGGGGACACGCTGCACGTCTCCGCCGAAGTGGTGGCGCTGGAGGCGAGCGGTGGTAAGTATGGCACAATCGGAGTGACATACTCGGTACGCAATCAATCGGGCGATGAAGTGATGACGTTCCTCCAGACCATGCTCGCGAAGCGGAGAGTTTGAATGGCTGAAAACTGGCAGTTGCATGTCGATGCCGGTCAGGAAAATGACCCGGTATTCGTTGGCGTCGGTGAAATCCCGTCGGGGAAATATCCCGATCGCGGCTTTATCGAAGCACTGACCAGGGTTGCCATCCTGGCGCTCAAGGACGCAGAAATGGCGCCGCGCGATATCGACACGATCCTGCTCATCCCGTGCCTGCACAGCGGTGAAGACCAGGCCGATCTGGTGTTCTCCCGCATGGTGGAGGAGCTTGGCATTCATGGTTCGTGCAAGTCGAGCTTTATGGTGCACTCTGGCGGCTCGACCAGTGACAATGCTGTGCGTGCGGCCCACGGGCTGATCGCGACAGGTCACGCGCAGAATGTCCTGGTGCTGCAATGCGAGCGCTGGGGGTCCGCGGACCTCAATGCGATGATCACGATGCTGTCGAAGAACGGCATCCCCGGCGAATGGGAATTGCCGACCGGCATCCAGTTCAACGCCATCGGTGCGATGATCATGCGGCGTTACATGCACGCCTCGGGCAGCACGGCGGCGGAAATGGCTTCGGTCTGCGTCACCTTGCGCAAATGGGCGAACCTCAACGAGAACGCCATGTTCTACACCAGGCCGCTGACGGTCGAGCAGATCCTGGCCTCGCGCATGGTCGCCGATCCACTGCACAGCTTCGAATGTCCGCCGATGGCCGATGGTGCGGTCGCATTCGTCATGACCAGTACCGGCATCGCGAAAAAGCGCGGGATCAGCCACGGTATCCGCGTTGCCGGAACGGGCGGCTGTGTCAGCCATTATTGCCTGAGCCAGGAAGCGGATCAGGCTGTGCTCGGCTGGCCCCTGGCTGCGGAGCGGGCGTGGAACCAGTCCGGCTGGGGTCCGCACGATGCGCATATCGGCGAGATCTATGACAGCTATGCCGCCGTCACCGCGATTGCGCTCGAAGGCATCGGCATCTGCGAAAAGGGCGAAGGCGCGCGCTGGTTCGCGGCGGGGCACGGCGATCCCGGCGGCAAGCTGCCGATGAACACCAACGGCGGATTGCTTTCGGCCGGCCATACCGGCGTCGGCGGCGGCACGGCGTTGCTGGTTGAGGGGGTGCGCCAATTGCTCCACCGCGCCCCGGCCAAGCGTCAGGTCGAGGGCTGCGAACGCGCGATCATCGGCGGGACTGGGGGCAGCTATATGGACGCGCAAATTCTGCTGCTCGAACGCACGAAACTGGGAGCTTGAGCGATGAAAACACCGGTGATCGTTTCTGCCTTCCGCGCCGGTCTGGCCGGCGGCGAGCTGCTGATCCAGAACTGCAGGGATTGCGGCAAACCCAATATGTGGCCGCGCTATGCATGCCCGCACTGCCAGTCGGACAATCTCGGCTGGGTGAAATCGGCGGGCAGCGGCACGCTCCACAGCTTTTGCGTGCTGCGCCAGGGTGCGCCCGATGGGTTCGAGGATGATCTGCCCTATGCCATCGGCGTGGTCAAACTCGCCGAGGGCGTGCAGCTGCTTGCGCGGCTGGCGCCGAGCGGCGAAGATGACTGGTCGGCCTATTTATGCGATGATCTTGTCGAATTTGTCGCCGTGGACGCCAGCGAGATTGAGCGCCGCCCCTGCGCGACCTTCCGCCGGGTGGTATCATGAACAGCTTTGCCTTCCTCGAAAAGTCGGCGCGGCAATGGCCCGATACGGTGGCGCTGCTGCACAGGGCGGAGAGTCACACCTATCGCCAGTTCCGGGACCGGGCGCTTGCGGTCGGGGGGAACCTCCGCGCGCTGGGCTGCGAGGCCGGAGACCGGGTGGCCTTTTGCCTCGCCAACTCGCCCAGGGTCATGGAAGTCATTTTTGGCTGCTTCGCGGCAGGGCTCGTCGTGGTGCCGGTCAACGCGCGGCTGCATGCGCGGGAATTGGCCTATATCGTCGAGAACTCCGGGGCAAAGGTTCTGGTGCACGGTCCCGAGTTTGCCGAGGGTATTGCGGCGCACGCCGATCTGTTTTCCGGGCTGGCAGGCCGGGTATCGACCGACGCGTTCGATACTCTCCTCAACCCGGCCAATGCGCTTGCCGGTGCCGTCGAAGCCGCGCCCGAGGATATCTGCTGGCTGTTCTATACCTCGGGCACGACCGGCAAGCCCAAGGGCGCGATGTGGAACCACCGGATGGTCGCCCGCGTGATCATGAATTATCTCGCCGATCTGCATAATATCCAGCCGGGCGAAATGGTGCTGCACTGCGCGCCGATGTCGCACGGCAGCGGGGTCGTCGCCCTGCCTGCCATAGCGCGCGGCGCGACCAACGCCATCTCCGAGTCCGCCAGCTTCGATGTCGAACATCTGCTGGCGACCATCGAGCGGCTCAAGGTCTCGCATATTGCCTTCATGGCCCCGACCCAGATCATCAAGATGCTTGAGGATCATGTGCCCGGCCGCCATGATCTCTCCAGCCTCAAGGCGATCTGCTATGGCGGCGCGCCGATCTATGTCGATCAGCTCAAACAGGCGATGGCAACTTTCGGGCCGGTGTTTGTGCAGCTCTACGGTCAGGGTGAAGCGCCGATCACGATCACCGGGCTGACGGCGGCGGCGCACCAGAAACTGCTCGACGCCGGCGATCCCCGGATTGGCTCGGCCGGGCATGTGCGCACCGATGTCGAGGCGCATTGTGTCGACGCCGACAACAATCCGCTGCCCGCAGGGAAAGTCGGCGAAGTCGTCGTGCGCGGCGATGTCGTGATGCCCGGCTACTGGAACAACCCGGAGGCGAGTGCCCAAGCCCTGCGCGGCGGCTGGCTGCACACCGGCGACATCGGCTATTTCGACGAGCAAGGCTATCTGTTCCTGCTGGACCGCGCCACGGACATGGTGATCAGCGGCGGCAACAATGTCTATCCGCGCGAAGTGGAGGAGGTCATCATTCTCCATCCCCAGGTGGCCAATTGCGTCGTGTTCGGCATTCCCGACGACTACTGGGGGGAGGCCGTCCATGTAGTGGTTGTGCGCAAGCCTGGCGCAACTCTCACCGCAGAGGAGATCATCGGCTTTTGCGGGGAGCATATGGCCGGGTACAAGAAGCCCAAGGCGGTCGACTTTGTCGATGAATTGCCGGTGAGCGGCTATGGCAAGATCCTCCGCCGCGAAGTGCGCGACACCTATTGGGCCGGTCGCGAGGGTCGCATCGGCGGCGGCGCTGCGGCTGGCAAGGCGCCGGAATGAAGGACGTCGCCATCGCCGGGATCGGTATGACCCAATTCGGCAAGCAGACCGGACGCGGGCTGCGCAGCCTGGCGCTGGCGGCGATCGGGGAAGCGATTGCGGATAGCGGGATTGCCTCCGACCGGATCGAGCGCATCTATTTCGGCAACGCCATCGCCGGAATCGTCACCCAGCAGGAGATGATCCGGGGGCAGGTCGCGCTGCGCCGTCACGCGCTGGCCAAGGTGCCGTTGTTCAACATCGAAAACGCCTGCGCCTCTGGAGGCTCGGCCTTCAGTCTCGCCTGCGAGGCGGTGGCGAGCGGGGCGGTGGAAGTTGCGCTTGCCGTCGGGGCGGAACAGATGACCCATATCGACCGCAGCCGGGCCTTCACTGCTTTGCGCGGTTCGACCGATATCGACGACATTGGCGAAGCGGAGCCCGGCCAGATCAGTGCGAATTCGCTGCTGATGGACTATTACGCGGCGGTGGCGCAGCGCTATCTGGATGAGTACGGCGCCGAGCCCGTCGACTTCGCCCGGGTCGCCGTCAAGAACCGGCGGCATGCGGCGATGAACCCGCTTGCCCATTTGCGCACACCGCAATCGCTGGAGGATGTGCTCGCCAGCCGGATGATCGTCGCGCCGCTCTCGCTGCCGATGTGTTCGCCGGTGACCGACGGCGGGGCGGCACTTGTGGTGTGTTCGGAGAAGATCGCGGCATCCCTCGCACAACCCGTGGTGCGGGTGCTGGCGTCTTCGGTGGCTTCGGGCGCGGGCGGCAAGCCGGTCGACGATGCAGCGGCCAAGGCCTATGGCGTGACGGGCATGGGTGCGCAGGATTTCGACGTGATCGAACTTCACGATGCAGCAGCGCCCGCCGAGCTGATGCAATATCATGAGATCGGTTTGTGCGGGGAGGGCGACGGTTTCAGGCTGATCCGCGAGGGCGCGACCGATCTTGGTGGGCGCATTCCGGTCAACACCAGCGGCGGACTGCTCAGCCGGGGGCATCCCCTGGGCGCAACCGGCTGTGCGCAGATTGTCGAGCTGGTCCACCAGCTGCGCGGCACGGCAGGCGCACGCCAGGTCGAAGGCGCGCGGCGGGCGCTCGCGGTCAACGGCGGCGGCTGGCTCGACGGTGCTTACGCGCTGGCGATAGCCACGGTCCTTGAACGCTCGTAAGCTACCCCCATGATTTACGAAACTATCCTGCTCGATCGCCCGGCAAACGGGGTCGCGATGATTACGCTCAACCGGCCAAGCCGCGGCAACGGTGTCGTCCCTGAAATGGCGCGCGATATGCTAGCGGCGCTGGACGTGCTGGAGGCGGACAAATCCGTGCGGGTGCTGGTGCTGACCGGTGCCGGCAAGCAGTTCTGCGCCGGGGCCGATCTGGTCGAGTTTCAGAAATATCTCGCCCAGGATCATGCCCGCGAGCAGGAGCCATACAACGCCCGCGTCCTGTGGCCCGTCACCCAGCGGCTGGTGTCATGCCGCTTGCCGGTGATTGCGGCGATCAATGGCGGGGCGACGGCCGGAGGCCTCGATCTGGCGCTGGCCTGCGACATCCGCATTGCTTCGACCCGCGCCAAGCTGGGGGAGACCTATATCAAGCTTGGCCTCAACCCCGGCAATGGCGGTACGTATTTTCTGCCGCGACTGGTCGGGAGCGGGCTGGCGGCGGAATTGGCGCTGACAGGTGACCTGGTAGATGCCGAGCGCGCCTTGGCGATTGGTTTGGTCAACAGCATCGCCGAACCGGACGTCCTGATTGCTGAAGCCATAGCACTCGCCGCCCGGATCGCCGAACGTCCCCGCCTTGCCATCGAGGCAACCAAGCAGCAGCTTCGCCAGAGCTGGCACATGGATCTGGCGGGATCGATGAATGCCAGTTTCTGGGCGGTTGCCGCGCTGACCTATAGCGATGATCTGCGCGAGGGCGTGGCCGCTGCGCTGGAGAAGCGCGACCCGGTTTACAACAAAGCCGACATCGCCGAGGCTGACAGGGCGTGATCGTCGATGCCGTCGTCCACCCGTGGAACATGTCGCCGGAAAACCAGAACCCGGCGGCACAGGCTCAGATCGATGCGGTCTATGCCTCGCACAAGCTCTCTTACGACGAGGCCCACGCCGACTATATTCTGCAACCGCATGAATTTTTCCGCGATCTGAGCTTCGACGTCATTGCGCGTGCGGAATTTGTCGAAAGCCCGGTGGATTTCGCCATCCTCCATTCGCTCCCCAATCTCGGCTTTGGCCTGGGACATATCACCCTGCCCGAAAAATGCGCGGCGTTCAGGGATCGCTTTCCGCATCGGGCGAGGATGCTCGGCACGGTCGGCACACCGATTGCCGCCACCGCCATCGAGGAAATAACCCGCCAGCATGGCGAACTCCGGATCGACGGGGTGAAGCTCTACCCCGCGTTCTTCTACGACGGCAAGGGCGAAGGCTGGCGGATGGACGGGGAGGATTGGGCGACGCCGTTCCTCGAAGCTGTCCGCAAACTCGGGCTAACCCGGATCGCGATCCACAAGGCGCTCTGGCTTGAGCCTGCACCAAAGTGGGCTTTCGATATCGACGATATGGGGCCGCCGCTGGACCGCTTCCCGGACATGACCTTCGAGATGGTCCACGGCGGCGCGGCGTTTCTCGATGAGACGATCCGCCTGATGCAGCGCCACCCGAACCTCTACCTGACGCTGGAGACGACCTTTTCCTTCATCCTCACCCGCCCGCGTGTGTTCGCCAAGGTGCTGGGGAAGTTGATCACCGACGTCGGGTCGGACCGCTTGCTGTTCGCCAGCGGCAACAATCTGGCGCATCCGCGGCCACTGATCGAGGCGTTCGCCGGCTACCAGTTTCCCGAGGCGCTTCAGCAAGAATTTGGCATCCGCCCGCTGACCGAACAGGATCGTGCGAATATCATGGGGCGGAATGCGGCCCGCCTCTACGCAATCGAGCAACAGCCAATCGACGATGAATTCTCCCGCGCGCGCGCTGCTGCCGTTCCTGGCCCGTGGAGTGCGATCCGGCAATGACCGATCCCGCGCTTGTTGCCCGGATCGAGGCAGCACTCACCCGGGTCACCGAGCCGTGCAGCATAGTCTTCGGCAAGCCGATCAGCATCGTCGAGATGGGTTTGATCGAGCGGATTAAAGTGGAAGGCAGCCACGCGCAAATCACCCTTTGCCTGACCGACGCGGCTTGTGTCCATTTCGCCGGAATGCAGCGTTTCATCCGCGACGAGCTGCTTGAACTCCCCGAAATCAGCACGGTCGAGGTCAGGCAAACGCTGGATCGGCTGTGGACTCCCGACCGGCGGAACGCGGCATGAATTTCAATCAGACCCTTCCCGGGCTCAAGGTGCTTGACCTGAGCACCAATATCGCCGGCCCCTTCGCCGCGATGATCCTCGGCGACATGGGTGCGGACGTGATCAAGGTTGAACGCCCGCCGCACGGGGATGACACCCGCGCGCTCCCGCCGCAGATCGATGGGCAGGCGACCGTCTTCCTGGCGGTCAATCGCAACAAGCGCAGCCTGTTGCTCGATATCAAGTCGCCAGAGGGCAAAGAGGCGTTGCTCCGCCTGGCCGAAACCGCGGACGTGGTGATCGAAAGCTTCCCGCCCGGCCTCGGCGAGAAGCTGGGCCTGACCTTTGAGGCACTGCGGGCCCGCAACCCGCGCATCCTGATGGCCTCGATCTCGGCGTTCGGCGATGGTCCGATCGGCCGCACCATGCCGGGCTATGATGCGCTGGTGCAGGCGGTGAGCGGGATGATGAGCTTTACCGGCTCACCCGGCACACCCACGGTCCGCCTCGCGCCTTCGGTGCTCGACCTGGCAACCGGGATGTGGGCGGCAATGGGCCTGCTCGCGGCAATTGTGCGGCGGAACGCGGGGGGAGGGGCGGACCATGTCCGCCCCAGCCTGATTGATTCGGCCCTCACGCTGATGAATCACCAGCTGCTCGCGATGCTCGCAACCGGCCAGCCCCCTGAAAAACTGGGTTCCGGTGCACCCAGCGCCGCGCCTTACGGGGTATTCCAGGCCGCCGACGGCGAAATCATGATCGCCACCGCGAGCGAACCGCAATTTCCGCGCCTGTGCGCGGCCCTGGGTCTGGACGATGTTGCCGGTGATGTCCGCTTCACCACGATGGCCGACCGGCTCGCCAACCGCGAGGCACTCGATCAGGCGATCGCGGCGGTGATCGTAGGTCAATCAACCAGCTATTGGCTCAACCATCTGGGCAAATCGGGGATTTCCTGCGGACGGGTCAATGATCTGGCCGAAGCATTGGCGCTGCCCGTGGTGGCCGAGCGCGGACTGCTTGACTCCATGCAGCTCCGCTTGCCGATCGACCTGACCGGTCAGCCGGCCCGCAGAAACCCTCCTGCGCTGGGCGAACATTCGCGCGAAATCCTCCAACAGGCTGGCTTCGATGCAGCAGAAATCACCAAGCTGGGATTTTTCTGATGTTTCAGCGCCATGCAGTGGAGTGACTAGCTTTCTGGTGACACGGAGCCTAGGCGGTCCGGCATGGTGAAAGTGACGAAGCAAGCGGCTGAATCGACAGCGACTTTGATTGGCAAGCGCCGG
The DNA here is from genome assembly GCA_043785715.1 of Novosphingobium sp. Classification (GTDB taxonomy): domain Bacteria; phylum Pseudomonadota; class Alphaproteobacteria; order Sphingomonadales; family Sphingomonadaceae; genus Novosphingobium. The sequence goes on from JAYVWX010000316.1 coordinate 12,393, forward strand.
TCAGCCGCAGGTAAGGACTCCCGCGCGTCCTATTCGATCCGGCGGCAGGAGATTTCCGACGCCGCGGTCCGGGTGTTCAACCGGCTTGGTTATAAAGGCGCCAGCCTGAGTGCAGTGGCGAGCGAGCTGGGCGTCGATCGCGCCACGCTCTATTACTACTTCTCCTCGAAGGAGCAGCTGTTCGACGAAACCGTGCGTGCGGTGCTCGAAGGCAATGTTGGGCTGGTCAGACGCATCGCGGCGAGCGCGATTAGTCCGAACCTCAAATTGCGAGAGCTGATCAGGTCGATGATGATATCTTACGCCGCGCATTATCCATTGCTGTATATCTATATTCGCGAGGATCTGAGCCATGTCAGCGACAAGCGCTCGACCTGGTCCGCCGACATGCGCGCGCTTAACCGCAGCATTGAGCAATCGATCATCGACATCATCGAGCAAGGTTATGGCGACGGCAGTTTTCGGCGCGTTGGCTCAGCCCGCACCGTTGCCTATAGCATTCTTGGCATGCTCAACTGGACCCATCGCTGGTACAGGCCGGACCAGTCAGAACCCGCCGACGAGATCGGTAAGGTGTTTGCCGAACTCGTGCTGTCAGGGCTGGAAATGCCCGATAAGGGTCCTGAAGGAAGTCACAAAGCCTAAGCCTTCAGGATCACCGAACCGCCATTGGCGCCAAGGCCCAGCACCGCTGACATACCAACGCGTGCGCCGGGCACCTGGTGCCCTTCGGCTTGCCCGCGCAGCTGCCAGGTGAGTTCGCAGATTTGAAGCACGGCCTGGGCGGTCGTCGCCTCTCCGGACGATAGGAAACCGCCGCTCGGGTTGATCGCCAGTTCGCCATCGATGGCGAGCTTGCCGTTCTCCAGCATCCAGTCTCCCTTGCCGGGTTCGTAGAAGCCGAATTGCTCGGGCCAGGCGAGGATATGCCAGGCCGTATTGTCGGCCATTTCGAGCACATCGACATCCTCAGGGCCAATTCCCGCCATGGCGCAGGCGCGGGCAACCGCCGTACCCACTTCGCTGGTATGGGTTATGCCGGGGCGAACCGTGCTCGAAACGGTTGGGACGCGGCGCGCCGGATCGCCGAATTGGCCGGTCGCGGCGGCGCAGCCCGCAACCTCAACCAATTTGTTGCCCGCGCGCCGGGCGTAGTCTTCGCTGCCCAGAATTACAGCTGCCGCGCCGTCACTGACCGCGCAAATCTGGAGAAGATGGAGCGGATCGGACACCATCGGCGAGGCAAGCACCTCTTCAACGCTGGTTTCGCTGCGGAACCGGGCGTTGCGATTGCCGGCCGCATTGCGGCGCATCAGGACCGAAGCCTTCGCCAGCGTTTGCGCGGTTGTGCCGAATTCATGCATGCGCCGGCGCGCCTCGATCGCCCAGTAAGCGGGATTGGTGGCGCCCATGGCGACCCAGCGCAAATAATCGCTGTCGGTTATGTCGTCCTTGCTGCCGGGTGGGCGGGGAATGAACCCTTTCGGCATCCGTTCGGCGCCCATCGCGCAGACCACATCATATTGCCCGCTGGCGATCATCGCATAAGCGGTCTGAAACGCGATCGCGCCCGCCGCGCAGGCGCCGCCGACATTGACGCAGGCTATGCCCTGTTCCGCCACGGCCTGGACGATCTCATTGGCGTGCAGGCCCCAGCCCATGCCGCCTTCGAAGCGCGAACTGGCGGCGACCAGACCCTGCAGGTCCGGCCATGACAGCGAGGCGTCCTTGAGCGCGGCGGTCATTGCTTCGAGAGCGAGCTGGAGCTGCGGCTTATCGGGCCATTTGCCCCAGGGATGCGCCCCAGCGCCCACCACGTAAACGGGCCGCGTCATGTTGCGTCTCCAGCATCGGCCGGTGCGAACTTGTAGGTTGCCACCGCGCCGCGCTCGGCGTCGGTATAGAGCGTTTCAACCACCATTCGTAGCGGCATGCCGATCCGGAGCGCGTCGAATGAAACACCGGTCAGCATGCCCATAACTTCCAAACCCGCACCCAGATCGATCAGGCCGATCGCATAGGCTTGCCAGTTGTCCATCCTGAAGGGCGGGGGGGGCTGGTAATGCTGGATGGTATAGCTGAGCAGTGCGCCGCGGTTCGGCAGCAACGCGGGTTCGACGCGCTTTTCGGCGCAGTGCGGATTGCGGCAGCTCAGTGCGACGGGGAAGTACAGCGTATCGCAGCTGGCGCAGCGTGAGCCGACCAGGCGCGGTCCTTCGGGTTGGACCTCGAACAGCCCCTCGGCAACCGGAACCCATGCACCGTGCGAGCCGCTCACAATGAAAGAATATCCCGCGTTTCGC
>JAYVWX010000317.1:0-2529 GCA_043785715.1 Novosphingobium sp.
ATGCCGGGGAGGCCCTTGCGGCTGAGCTGATCGCCTGGTGCCGCGAGCGGCTGGCGGATGTGAAGTGCCCGAGGTCACTTGATTTCGAGCAGGCCCTGCCAAGGGCCGAGACGGGCAAACTCTACAAGAAGGAACTCAGAGCGCGTTATTGGCCTGCTGGGTGAATAGAGCGCGCTATTCCACTGGCGCGCGCGCCATCTCGATCTGTTCCAGCAGCCGCCAGATCCGCTGATCCATCGCGCGCGCAGGTGCATTGTCACGCAGTTCGATAGAGGCCTGAGCCTCGACCAGCAGCAGTCGCAACCGGTGGTTCTCGGCATCGAGTTCGCTGACCCGCAGCCCCGGATCGGCAGACTGCGCCGCCTCTGCCAGCCCACCGCCAACCAGCCCCGCCGCCTCGCCCAGCAACGCACGGATCGCTGCATTCTCCGCCACCCGCAGCCCCGCCGCATTGTCGGCCCAGTTGGCCGAAATGTTCAGAACGGCAGTCGCCATCCGCGCCATGTTGGCGGTGTAATTGTCGCCGATCTCGGGCAAGATGCGCGTCCGCAGCAATTCGCCGACGCCCTTCACGGCGCTTGGAATATTGAAATTCATCCCATTGTCCCCTTCTCGCGCATCAGCTTCAGGATCAGCTTGCGGTGAAAGTGCCCGGCGCGGATGCCCGACAGGGCAATCGTCATGTCGCTGGTCTGCCCCGAAATGAAGCTCGCCTCTGCCGTGTTCCAGATGACGCTGGCCTTGACCGCCGCGAACAGCCGCCACCAATCCAGCGCCGAACGATCCAGCATGATGCCGCTTGCCGCTTCCCAGCAGTCAAGGCCCGCTTCCAGCGACAGGTGCCGGGTGATCGGCCAGAACGGATCAATGGCCCAGACAATGTCTTCCATCGGATCGCCGATATGGCACATCTCCCAATCGAGAATGGCGCTGATTTTGCCATCGGGCGTGAACAGGAAATTGCCAGAACGATAGTCGCCGTGAACCATTGCGGGTTTGGCAGGTTCGGGCGGCGGATTTCGCCGCAGCCAGCGCATGGCGCCGCGGATGATCGGCTCGATCACCGCTTCCTGCTCGCTCAGGATGGCCTCCCAGCGATCCAGCTCGAGCGACCACAGGCCGCTCTTGACCGCGCCATTGCGCAGGCCTTCCAGGCCGACAGCGCGGTGATCGATTGCAGCCAGCCGCCCAAGGATCGCCCAGAACTCTCGGGCAATCGCCTCGCCGTGGCCCGCATAGGGATCGTCCACGCTGAACGGATTGCCCGGTTTGCCGGGGCACAGGTCCATGATGAAAAACGGGCGGTCAAGCCAGGCGGGATCAAGTTCGAGAAAATAGACGCGCGGGATGGCAATACCCTGCCCCTCCAGCGCCTTGTAAACGTTAAACTCAAGATCGCGCTCGGCAACGACCAGGCCGGCCGGTGCATCGCGGCGCAGGATCAGGCGGCGCTCGATCTCTGAGCCACCCTCAGACCAGCGGGCGCGCAGACGATAGGTCTGCTGGCTGCTGCCACCGTAAATCTGCGCCAGATCATCGACCGCAATCTGGCTCGCTTCCGGCATGCGGTGAGCAAGATAGGCCGCAATGCGCCCTTCGAGTTCGCTCACGGCACGGCGAACATGCTGGTGAGCCCGGAAGGCGCGTGGCGGCCGAGCACGATCGATTCCAAGCAGCCTACGCCATCGATCACCTGCCCATCGGGCAAAGTCATGGCCAGCCGGGAGAAGGCCTGCGGATGTTCGTGGCGCGAGCCATGCGGCGCGGCAGCGGCGCTGGCGATCTCGTCATAACCCACCGCGAGCGCGCCCTTGTTGAGCCTGTGCGACCAATCGGGGTTCATGTAGCCGATGCCCGAGAGATAAAAACGCGGCCCTGCCTCAATTTCGATACGGTAAGCCCCGCCAGCGTCGTCGCGCGCCGTCACAATCCCTCTCGCCGGAAAACGCGATCCCTCTGCGAATTCCACTTCCAGTCGCGCGTCCCGCAGATGCTGCACCGCTCCGTTATCGTGCACGATTGTGCAGCCAAGGTTCCACACCTTGCCGTCGCCATCCTCGTTGACGAAGAAATGCAGCACCCGGTCGCCGAAATGCGCCGGGACCCAGAACCACCAGACCTGGAACTCCGCTTGGGTCACCGGAACCTGCGGATCGCGCAGGCCGACATGGCGCACGCCCCAGGAGCGATCGCGCGTGCCCTGCGTGGTGGCTTCGTCCAGCTTCACTTCGCGCCCGCCCGCCCTGATCCAGCCCGACCAGCGACCCAGCTGGGTCATCCGGGTGATGTCCTGGACAATGCGCGGGCCATTGCGCCGGGTGGTGCGCGGTTCCTCGATCGGGAAATGACGCCCGGTTATGATGAGATCGGCGGAAATGCCGTGCTCGTTGTCCTCGACCACCACCCGCAGCTGCTGCAGCGGCTCGATCACCTTGATGCGGATCGGCCCGACCTCGGTATCCATCCGCTCCATATGCAGGTGGCGCGAGGCGTGGAGGTTGTATTGCCGGTCGCCGATCCGCACGGCGA
>JAYVWX010000318.1:0-8549 GCA_043785715.1 Novosphingobium sp.
CAGTAGACCATCGGCAGGAAACCTTCGCGGGCGAGCACCTCGGTCGCCTTCAGGGTCTCGCGCATGTCGGGGTACAAGGTGCGCGCTTCGCCCAGCACTTCGAGCTTGACCAGATCCCAGCCCCCCGCTTCACGTGCTAACCGCAGCGTGCGGATGGCGTCGTCGGCGTTAAAGCAGCCGGCGGTGTTGGGCAGGTAGGTGATCTTTTTGGGATCGATGAAATCGGTCAGCATCGGCGCTTTGCGGTCGGAGATATTAACCCGGCGTACCGCGACCGTGACGATTTCCGCGCCCGACGCCTCGACCGCGGCGGCGTTTTCGGCAAAATCCTTGTACTTGCCGGTGCCGACGATCAGCCGTGAGCGGAATGAGCGCCCCGCGACGGTCCAAGGGTCATCGTCTGCGCCCCCGCCGACGAAGTGGACGATCTCAAGCACGTCGCCATCGGTCAGCAGCACATCGGCGAGCACCGAGCGGGGGGCGATTTCGCCGTTGCGCTCGACCGCGACTTTGAGCGGATTAAGCTCGAGGCTGCGGACCAGATCGGCGATGCTGGCGCCCGGAGCGATGCGGCGCAGCTCGCCATTGACGGTAAGGGTGAGGGTTGCGGACATGGCCTGCCCTTAGCGTTCAGGCGGCGTGACGCAAGTTCCGGATATGCCCGGCGGCGACCAGCGCCACACCGGCGATCGTCAGGGCCGCCTCGGGCATGCCGTGCGGCACGGTCAACCCGGCCGCCATCAGCGCAATGCCAGAGCCGCCGATCGCCAGTGGGGCCATCCGGCCATGGCGCAATGCTCCAAGCCCCAGCGTCACCAAACCGACCAGCACCGCCAGCGCCAGGCCGGCACGGTGGATGCCGGGAGCCAGAAACGCCTCGCCGCCAAAGCCGAGCAGGGCGACCAGGACAATACCTAGCAGGCAATGCACCGCGCATAGCCCCGAAAGCATGATGCCCACCCGGTCCAGCCGGCTACGAATCAAGAGAATGGCATCGTGCATCGTCAGGCACCCTATGTAATAATGTAACATCGCGCAAGCGGCCCGGTTCCCGAAGCTTGAAAATCGCCTTCGCCCGGCGCAGAGGTCGCGGCGATGAGAGACTCGGTTTTCCGCAATCACCCCGAAGCGCGGGCCGATCCCCTCGGTCTGGCGCGCTGGCTGCTGGTGGTCGCCGCGATGGTGGTCGCCATCGTCGTCATTGGCGGGATTACCCGGCTGACCGAATCGGGGCTGTCGATCACCGAGTGGAAGCCGGTGACCGGCGCGATCCCGCCGCTGAGCGAGGCCCAGTGGCAGGCCGAATTCGCCGCCTATCAGCGCATTCCGCAATATACCGAGGTCAATGGCCCGGCCGGCATGACGCTGGCGGACTATCAATTCATCTATTTCTGGGAGTGGCTGCACCGGCTGATCGCCCGGCTGATCGGGCTGGTGTTCGCCTTGCCGCTCGCCTGGTTCTGGCTACGGGGCAAAATTCCCGCAGGCTACAAACCGCGGCTGCTGGTGCTGCTGGCGCTGGGCGGTTTGCAGGGCGTGGTGGGCTGGTGGATGGTATCATCGGGGCTGAGCGCCGACGTCAAGGTCAGCCACTTCCGGCTGACCGCGCATCTGATGGTCGCGCTGCTGACGCTCGGCGGGCTGGTGTGGACAGCGCTGGATCTGCGGGCGCTCAGCCGCAGCGAGCCGGCGTCGCGGCTGACCGGCTTTGCCGCGCTGGTGCTCGCCATGCTGGCGGTGCAGCTGGCCTATGGCGCGCTGATGGCCGGGCTGCGCGCCGGCCATGTCGCGCCGGATTGGCCGCTGATGCAGGGGAGCCTGTTTCCCGCCGGGATTAACTGGTCGAACGGGGTGGGCGCCGCCCTGGTAAATGACCCGTACCTTGTCCATTTCATCCATCGCTGGTGGGCATGGGTGGTCGCGGCGGCGCTGATCGTGATGGCCCGGCGGGCTCGCCGCAATGGCGGACGCGCGCCCTCGATCGCCATCCATTGCGCCTTCGGCATTCAGCTGCTGCTCGGCATCGCCACGGTCATCAGCGGCATGGCGCTGTGGCTGGCGGTGCTGCACCAACTGACCGGCGCACTGGTTCTCGCCGCTTCCATCTGGGGGGCACATGTGCTCGGAAGACCACTCGATTTACCAGGCGGTATTATTTTACCTCCCTTCAAACGCGCTTGAATGCTTGACTTTAGGTCGATTCGCGGCAATTGGCCCCGCTTCCGGCGACCGCTCCTGTGCGGCTGCCGTTCTGCCCAAGGGAATCAGAGCTGCCATGAAGGCAATCAGCAAAATGACCCGGTCGATCAAACCGGCCGAGGTCGAGAAGAAATGGCATTTGATCGATGCCGATGGACTCGTGGTCGGCCGCCTCGCGGTGATCATCGCCAACCGGCTGCGCGGCAAGCATAAGCCGAGCTTTACCCCGCATGTCGATTGCGGCGACCACGTCATTGTCGTCAATGCCGGCAAGGTGCGGCTGACCGGCAACAAGCGCGCGCAGAAAATCTATTACAAGCATACCGGCTATGCCGGCGGCATCAAGGAAGTGACCGCCGCCAAGGTGCTGGACGGGCGCTTCCCCGAGCGTGTGCTCGAAAAGGCGGTTGAACGCATGGTCCCGCGCGGGCCGCTCGGCCGCGACCAGATGCGTGCGCTGCACCTTTACGCCGGCACCGACCATCCGCATGCGGGCAACCAGCCCGAAGCGCTCGACGTTGCCGCCCTCAACCGCAAGAACAAGGTTGGCGCATGATGTCCGACACCACCGTTTCCGATCTCGCTGACCTCGGCGCTCTTACCAGTACCCCGGCGGCCGCGCCCGAGGCCGATGCCCCCGCACCGGTCATCCGCACCGGCCCGCCCGCCATCATCCGCGAAAAGGAAGTCGACGCGCAGGGCCGCTCCTATGCCACCGGCCGCCGCAAGGATGCGGTCGCCCGCGTCTGGCTCAAGCCCGGTTCCGGCAAGATCACGGTCAATGGCCGCGATCAGGAAGTCTATTTCGCCCGCCCGACGCTGCGGCTGGTGATCAACCAGGTGTTCGACGTGGCCGAGCGCTCCGGCCAGTACGATGTCGTCTGCACGGTCAAGGGCGGCGGGCTTTCAGGCCAGGCCGGCGCTGTGCGGCACGGCATTTCGCAGGCGCTCAGCAAGTTCGAGCCGCTGCTGCGCAGCTCGGTCAAGGCCGCCGGCTTCCTCACCCGCGACCCCCGCGTGGTCGAGCGCAAGAAATACGGCAAGGCCAAGGCCCGCAAGAGCTTCCAGTTCTCCAAGCGCTGATCCGGCAGACTTTATTGCAACAGCAAGGGCGGTCCAGCAACGGGCCGCCCTTTTCGTTTGCACCGATTATCGCCCCGGCATCGCCGCGTCCCGGCTCCGTCAGCTGGCCCGGCTCAATGTACCGGCGGATCCCTGACCGGCACCGCGCCGATCGGCGCGACCGGATCTTCGGGCTGGCGCGGCGGCAGGGCGTTTGCCGGCACCGCCGCGATCTGCATCGCCGGCGTCGGCACCGCCTCAAGATTGCGGACCTCAACCGAAATTTCGTCGCCATCAATGGTCAGCGCGTTGAAACTTGGCGGAGTCGAACGGATGCGCTGCGACAAGGTGCCCGCGCCGATCATCCGCAAGGGCCCCGCCGCGGTCTGCTGGAGGATATCGAAGGCGTCGTGGATATGGCCCGACAGCACCGCGAGAACGCCGCGTTCCGCCAGCGCCGCCATCGCCCGCTCCCCTCCGATGGTCAGCCGCTTGCCGCCCGCCCCCCGCTCGGTGAGGGGATGATGCGCGGTAACAAGCACTCTGGTGCCGCGGGGCAGTGCATCAATGGCTTTGAGCGTGCGGGCCAGCGACGTGCCCGTCACCCAGCCATTGGCCCAGGGAAACCGCCACTGCGCCCGCGTCGTCGTCTTGAGCGGCACTACCGCCAGCTGCGGCAGCTGCAACTCGCGTTCGAGCAGCGCTTTGATCTTGTGAAAGCGGCGATAGGGGTTGGTGAAGCGCTCGATCAGGTTGAAATAGGGCAGATCGTGATTGCCCACCTCCACGGTCACCGGCACCGCCAGCGCACCGATCCAGTCACAGGCGGCGGCGAATTCGCGGTGGCGAGCGCGCATCGTCAGATCGCCGGTGATGCACACCGCAGCCGGGCGCTCTCTCGCCAGACTGTCCTTCACCCAGGCGAGCGCGCGCCGGTCCTCCAGTCCGAAATGGATGTCGCTGAGATGGAACAGGGTCAGGGGACCGGTCATTGCTCCACGGCAAGCAGATCGAGACCGAATTCGGCAAGCGAAAAGCGCGCTTCCGGACCGGTTGTCCCCCGTTCCCCGTCGATCATCAGCTCAATCGGCGCTTGCCCAAGCGAGCGGCAGAGCACTTCGCCGAAATTGCCGAGATCGTCATGCGGCCCCTCGCGGTAGTCGCGCTTGGCCAAAGCCACACCCTGACGCAGCAAATCGGCAGCGCCGCTGGCGCCATAGCCTTCGACCAGCATGGCTCCACCCTGCGGCACCAGCCGGATGCCGGTATAGCCTTCCTCCCGGCCCACCGCCGGCTCGACCACCGCGACCATCGGGCCGGTGAAGCTTTGCCGGATGGCCTCCGCGCCGCTGCGGGCAATCTCGGCGATATCGCCCTCGCGCAGACCTTCCCGGACGTCGGACCAGGCTGCGCCCGGGCCGGCGAGGATTTCGATCAGCGCGGTGCCTTCGGGTCCGCGAATGCAGCTGCGGCGCTGGGGGTGCATGGCCGGCAGCTGGGCCAGGATCGCCTCGGCATCGAGATCGCCGTGCAGCTTCTTGGACAACAGGTTGGAGGTACCCCCCGGCAGCACCAGCAGCTGACCGCCCCAGCCTTCCAGCCCGGTCGCCAGCGCATTCGTCGTGCCATCGCCGGCGAATACCGCAAGCAGCCCAACCCCCGCCGCTTCCAGCGCCGCGCGGTCCGGAGCCGCTGCCTGCTGGATATCTATGACCTTAGCTGGCGGGCTGGCATATCGCGCCAGCGTGCCAATCAGATTTTGCACCGCGGCGTGGTCATTGCTCCCGCTCGCCTCGTTGACCACCAGCCAAAGGAGCTGTTTCACCGCCATGAATGCAAAGCGCTGTGCGACCGCCGAGGTTCCCGTCAAACGCTACGCGACAGGATCAACCATGCCGAAATCCCGTTAAGACCGCTGTAGGCCCCGTAACCCCACGCCCAGACCGGCGAGCCGTTGGCGATCATCAGCATCGCACCTGCCAGCATGAAGAATTCGACGGCGAAGCTGAACCTTCCGCCAAGCATATGAAAGTACCACGGCACCCGCCCGAGCAGCGGATGGCCGCTTTCGCGCACCGCCTGGTGCATCGCGAAATTGACGATGCCCAACAGAAAGACGAAGAAAATGGCCATTGCCGCGAGACAGTCTAAACCTGTTGCCGCCGCAAAGCCACCGATGCGCCGGCTAGCCTGCCAGCAGGCCCTCTTTCGCGATTTTTTCCTTCCATACCAGTGGCGCCAGCTGGTGAACATTGTTGCCATCGGCATCGACGGCCACGGTGGCCGGCATGTCCTCCACCGTAAATTCGTAGATCGCTTCCATGCCCAAGTCTTTGAAGGCGACCACTTTGGCTTCGCGGATAGCCCGCGCCACCAGATAGGCCGCACCGCCAACGACCATGAGATAGGCGACCTTGTGCCGGGCGATCTCCTGCACAGCGCCCTGCCCGCGTTCGGCCTTGCCGATCATCACGAGCAGACCGAGCTCGAGCATCATGTCGGTGAACTTGTCCATGCGGGTGGCGGTGGTCGGCCCGGCCGGGCCCATCACCTCGCCCATCACCGGATCGACCGGGCCGACGTAATAGATCGCCCTGCCCCGGAAATCGACCGGAAGCGGCTCGCCCTTGGCCAGCATGTCCTGGATGCGCTTGTGCGCGGCGTCGCGGCCAGTGAGCATCTTGCCGTTCAGGAGCAGCCGGTCGCCATGCTTCCAGCTGGAGACCTCGGCCGGGGTCAGCGTATCGAGATTGACCCGCTTCGCCGCCTTGTCGGGCGTCCAGTTGACCTTGGGCCAATCATCGAGCTTCGGCGTTTCCAGGAAGCTCGGGCCGGACCCATCGAGCGTGAAATGCGCGTGGCGGGTGGCGGCGCAATTGGGGATCATCGCCACCGGCTTGCCAGCGGCATGGCACGGCCAGTCGAGGATCTTGACGTCGAGAACCGTCGAAAGCCCGCCCAGGCCCTGTGCGCCGATGCCCAGCGCATTGACCTTGTCGAAGATCTCGACGCGCATCGCCTCGAGGTCGGTTTCGGCGCCGCGCGCCTTGAGCAGGCCCATGTCGATCGGTGACATCAGGCTTTGTTTGGCGAGCCGCATGCAATGTTCCGCGGTGCCGCCGATGCCGATGCCGAGCATGCCCGGCGGACACCAGCCGGCCCCCATCTGCGGCAGCATTTCCAGAACCCATTCGACGATATTGTCGCTGGGGTTCATCATCTTGAACTTGGACTTGTTTTCCGAGCCGCCGCCCTTGGCCGCGACATCGATCGAGACCTGGCGGCCCGGTATCATGGTTACGCTCAGCACACTGGGCGTGTTGTCGCGGGTGTTGCGCCGGGTGAAGGCGGGATCCGCGAGGATCGAGGCGCGCAGCTTGTTCTCGGGGTGGTTATAGGCGCGGCGCACCCCCTCATCGATGACATCCTGCAACGAGCGTTGCGCACCACCGGTCGATGCCAGCCGGCAGTCCTGGCCCCAGTCGATGAAGACATTGACGATCCCGGTATCCTGGCAAATCGGCCGGTGGCCCTCGGCGCACATCCGGCTGTTGGTGAGGATCTGCGCGATCGCATCTTTTGCCGCCGGGCCCTGCTCCGCCTCATAGGCCTTCCCCAGCGCGCGGATGTAGTCCATCGGATGGTAATAGCTGATGAACTGCAGCGCGTCGGCGACGCTTTCGATCAGGTCCGCCTCGCGGATGGTAACCATGTCGGGCATATCGATCGCTCCTGTCGCTGGCGGCGCGCCGGGCTGAGCCATCCCATAAGCGGATTTGGCAGGGCCCGTCAAAGCGCTGGCCTATGCCGGGGTACCGCCGCTGCCGGGTTCGCCGCTAAACTCCCCGGGCAATCTTAACAGGTGTAGGGACAGTGGTTGCTTTTCAAGCCTAACTGACGTCGTAATGGACTTAGCGGGTCGGGAATCTTGGGCCATGAGGCCGGCGCGGCGGGTCGCGAGGGTGGGTTAATGCGCTTGGCGCGGCGGCGGTGTTGGCTTAAGAGCCGCCTTGATTGCGCCGCCGCATGGGCTCGCCATGGGCGGATCGCGTGAGGGAATTCCCGATGATATCTAGCGAAGACCGGGTGGCTGGCGAAGGGTCGGCGGAGCGGAGAAGCGACGCTGCCCGGCGCGCCATGATCGACAGCCAGCTGCGCACGAGTGGCGTGAACGAACCCTGGGTTCTCGCCGCCATGGCCGGTCTAGCCCGCGAGGACTTCGTCCCGGCGCAGGCGCGCGATGCCGCTTATATCGACCGCGCGATACCGCTGGGCAATGGGCGTTTCCTTGCCGCGCCGCTGGTCCATGCGCGCATGCTCGCCGAAGCCGCGCCCGCGCCCGACGAGCGCGTGCTGTTGGTCGGCGATGGCGATGGTTATCTGGCCGCTCTGCTGCGCCCGCTGGTGGGCTCGCTCGACGCAATTTCTCCCGCCGATGCGGCCCAGGCCAAAAAACCGCGCAAGGGGGGGTACACGCTGATTGTGATCGATGGCGCGGTCGAACAGCTGCCACCCGGTATTGCCGCGCAACTGGCCGATGATGGCCGGCTGGTCACCGGGCTCGTCGAGCGCGGCGTCACCCGGCTGGCCGCCGGGCGCAAGGCCGCCGGCGATGTGGCGCTGCTGCCGCTTGCCGAATTGGGCATTCCGCTGCTCCCTGAGCTGGCCGCACCCAAGCTCTGGAAATTCTGACCATGCGCGCACAAATCGGCCCCGGCCCCGGCCTGTCCTGGGCACGGATAGCGCTCGGCGGAGCGGTATTCGCACTGGCGACCAGCGTCGTCGCCACGCCGGCCCTGGCGGACGATCTGCGCCAGGCGTTGGTCCAGACCTACGAGACCAATCCGACCCTGCAGGCAGCCCGCGCGAACCAGCGCGCCACGGACGAAGGCGTGCCGATCGCCAAGGCGGCGGGGCGCCCGTCGATCAGCGGCACGGCCTCCTACACCGAATTTGTCAAAAAGAGCGCCAACAGCTTCACCGCGCCCGACCGCTCGGTCGATGCGGGCATCGATCTTGGCGTGCCGATCTATTCCGGCGGCGCGGTGCGCAATTCGGTTCGCGGGGCGCAAACTCGCGTGGCTGCCGGCCAGGCCGAATTGCGCGGGGTCGAATCGGCCGTCTTCAGTCAGGCAGTCGCCGCCTATATGGACGTAATCCTCGGCCAGGCCGTGGTCGGGCTCAACCGCAACAATGTCCGGGTGCTGGACATCAACGTGCAGGCGACCAGCGACAGGTTTGAAATCGGCGACCTGACCCGCACCGACGTCGCCCAGTCGCAATCGCGG
>JAYVWX010000319.1:0-13479 GCA_043785715.1 Novosphingobium sp.
CCAAGGGCACGGTGATCGATCCGGTGGCCCGTTTTCACCTTGGCAATGGCGCGCGGCTGGAGGCGATCCATACCGGGGCCGATACGTCGGCCAACGGGCTGCGCCAGTCGCACGGGGTAATGGTCAACTACATCTATGACATCGCTGAAATCGAGGAGAACCACTTCGCCCTGGCCGAACTCGGGATTGTCGCCGCCTCGAAGGCAGTGCGGGTGCTGGCAGGTGTCGAACCGGACAAGGATGGCAAGAGCGGCAAGCGGGCGGCCTGACTGTTCCGCACCAGATCAGTGCCCGGGAAAATCCATCAGCGCCTCGACCTGCAATCCCGCCGCCCTTAGCCGCTCCGCCCCGCCAAGCTCGGGCAGGTCGATGACGAACAGCGCGTGTTCGGTCGCCGCCCCCGCAGCGCGCAGCAATTGCAGGGCGGCGAGCGCGGTGCCGCCGGTGGCGATGAGGTCGTCGATCAGCACCACCCGCGCGCCGGACGCAATCGCGCCGGGATCGATCTCGAGGGTATCGGTGCCGTATTCCAGCGCATAATCGAGCGCGATGACCGGCACCGGCAGCTTGCCGGGCTTGCGGATCGGCACAAGGCCCAGACCCAGCCGCGCCGCCACCGCAGCGCCAAAGATAAAGCCGCGCGCCTCGATCCCGGCAATCGCCTCAGCCCCCGCCGCCGCCGCCTGTTCGGCCAGCAAAGCCACACTCGCCGCGAAACCGGCGCCGTGGCCGATCAGCGTGGTGATGTCGCGGAACAGAATACCGGGTTTGGGAAAGTCCGGGACATTGCGGATGAGGCCTTTGAGTTCATCGGGTGTCATGCGGGCGAAGCCTCAATGCTTCATGCCCGCCCAGACATTGCGGTAGGCCATATAGGCCAGCACCGCGGCGAACAACAGGAAGCCGACCACCGGCCAGCCGGTCTGGTTGCGCTTGTCGAGCTTGGGCTCCGCGGTCCAGACGAGGAACGCCGAGACGTCCTTCGACATCTGGTCGACCGTCGCCGGCGGATTGCCTTCGCCATAGGTGACCTGGTCGGTGCCGGACAGCGGCGGCGGCATGGCGATATTGAGATTGGCGAAATAGGGATTGTAATGCAGCCCCGGCGGCACCTTGGCCTCCGGATATTTGCGGAGAAGTTCGGCGGGCTGGTCCTGATAGCCGGTCAGCAGCGAATAGACATAGGCGCCGCCCTCATGGCGCGCCTTGGCCATCAGCGACAGATCCGGCGGGTTGCCCTGACCGCCATAGATAACCGGCGGGAAATAGTCGGTGGACAGGCCGGGTTTGCTGGTCACTTCGCCGGTGTTGCGGTTGTAGGCCGGGATTTGCGCCTTGGCGGCGATCGCCTTCACTTCGTCCTCATTATAGCCCAGCGCCGCCAGATCGCGGTAGGCGACGTGGCGCAGCGAGTGGCAGGTGGCGCAGACTTCCTGGTAGACCTTGAACCCGCGCTGCAACTGCTGCCGGTCGAAATGGCCGAACATGCCGTCGCTGGCGAGCGCCAGATGTTTGGGATGCTTGTGGAATTCGCGTTCGACGGACTTGGGCAGGCCCTCGGCGGCGAAATTGACTGCCCCCCAGAGCAGTGACCAGGCAAGCGCCGCGACGACGAACAGCCCACCGAGAATGGAGAAGATGCGGATCATGGGTCTCTCTTTCCGTCTCGCTGACGTTATTCAGCCGGGACCAGCACGGCATTATCATCCTTGCCGAGCACGGATTCGGTGATCGAGAACGGCAGCGGATCGGGCCGTTCGATCGAGGAGACCAGCGGCAAAATAATGAGGAAGTGCGCGAAATAATACAGCGACGCGATCTGGCTGATCATCACGAAGGGCTCCTCCGCCGGTGCGCCGCCGCAATAGAACAGCACTGCCATCGCCGGGACCAGTCCGAACCAGAAAAACTTGCGGAACAGCGGCCGGTAGTGCCCGGACCGTACTGGCGACTTGTCGAGCCAGGGCAGCAGGAACCAGATCAGGATCGAGCCGAACATCGCCAGCACGCCGAGCAGTTTTGCCGGAATGAAGAAGAAGTCGAAGGTGAAGGCGCGCAGGATGGCGTAGAACGGCCAGAAATACCATTCCGGCACGATATGCGCCGGCGTGCTCATCGGATTGGCCGGGATGTAATTATCCGGGTGGCCCAGCGCATTGGGCGCGAAGAACAACACCGCGCAGTACAGCAGCAGGAACACCACCAGGCCAAAGCCGTCCTTGGCGGTAAAATAGGGATGGAACGGCAAGGTGTCGCTCTCGGTCTTCACCTCAATACCGGTCGGGTTGGAAGACCCCGGAATGTGCAGCGCCCAGATGTGCAGAACGACAACCGCGACGATGATGAAAGGCAGGAGATAATGCAGCGAGAAGAAGCGGTTGAGCGCGGCATTGTCAGGCGAATAGCCGCCCAGCAGCCAATGCTGGATCGGTTCGCCGACCAGCGGGATCGCGCCGAACAGCCCGGTTATCACCTTGGCGCCCCAGAAGCTCATCTGCCCCCACGGCAGCACATAGCCCATGAAGGCCGTCGCCATCATCAGCAGGAAGATGACCACGCCCAGCAGCCACACCATTTCGCGCGGCGCCTTATACGAACCGAAGTAGAAACCGCGGAAGATGTGGACGTAGATCACCACGAAGAACGCCGCGGCGCCGTTGGCGTGGGCATAACGCATCAGCCAGCCCCAGTTGACGTCGCGCATGATGTGCTCGGTCGAATCGAAGGCGAGCAGCGCGTCGGGCGCGTAATGCATGGCCAGAACAATGCCGGTGACGATCTGCATGATCAGGCAAAATCCGGCGAGGACGCCGAAATTCCACCAGTAATTGATGTTGCGCGGCACTGGATAGCCGGCCCCGACCGCATTGTAGACGAAGCGCGGCAATGGCAGCTTTTCGTCCATCCACTGCATGAAGGGATGGCTCGGCTTGTAGTGGTTCGCCCAGGGGAAGCTCATGATCGTGACCTCAAAATGTCTTCCGGCTTCAGCCGATCTTGACGACGGTATCGGACTGGAAAGCGTATTCGGGAACCTCGAGGTTCTTCGGCGCCGGACCCTTGCGGATACGCGCGGCGGTATCGTAGACCGAACCGTGGCAGGGGCAGAAATAGCCGCCGAACTCGCCCTTGATCTCGCCTTCGCCGGCGCCGAGCGGCACACAGCCAAGGTGGGTGCAAACGCCCATGGTGATCAGCCAGTTCTCCTTGCCGGCGGTGGTCCGCTCGGCCAGCGTCTGGGGATCGCGCAAGGAACCGACATCGACCTTGTTCGCCGCGGCGATTTCGGCCGGGGTCAGGTTGCGGATGAACACCGGCTGCTTGCGGAACACGCCCTTGATCGCCTGGCCCGGCTGGATCGCGCTGATATCGATCTCAGTGGAGCTTTCAGCCAGCACGTCGGCCGACGGGGCCATCTGGCTGATCAGCGGCACCAGCGTGGCGAGAGCACCGATGCCCGCCGCCGAGACCGCCGCGATATTGATGAAGTCACGCCGCCGCACGCCTTCGCCGGCAATCCTATCCGGAGTGGCGATGCCCGCTTCTTCTGCCATGGTCGATCTTGCCTTGCTCTGACAGCCCGCGACCAGACCTGGTCCGGGCCGAAACCCTGTCTTACGTTCGCCTGAGGACCCCCCCGGCGCCTGCCCCGTCCGCAGCCAAAAACCTTCGGCAAGGGGCTGGCTTGGCGCGCCTGATAGACGCGAAAACCCACCCTGCCAACCGCCTTTTTGGGCTTTCTCAACGGCGCTGTCAGCGTCGGTTAAGCGAGCCCGATCAGCGATAGCTGGCGGCCATATGCCGGCTCTCCCCCCAAAGTCGTCCGGCGGTAGGAATAGAAGCGGTCGGGCGCGGCAAGCGTATCGAGACCCAACCGCTCAAGCTGGCAGATCCCGGCAGCTACAAGGCGGTGGGCGACATAAGCCTCAAGATCGAACTGCCGGTGTCCGGGCTTTCCGGCGACAAAAAACCGCGCATTGTCAAAATCTTCGGCGGCAAACCAGGCGGCGAAGGCGTCGTCCACCTCATAGCTGGGCTGGGCGATGCAGGGGCCGATTGCGGCGGCGATGGACTCTCGCCGGGCGCCCAGTTCTACCATCGCCGCTACGGTATTCTCGATCACCCCGCCAGCTGCGCCCTTCCATCCGGCATGGGCCGCGCCGATCACGCCCGCCGCCCGGTCGGCGAGCAGCACCGGGGCGCAGTCGGCGGTGACGATGCCAAGCAACAGCCCGCGCTGGCCGCTCACCAGCGCATCGGCCTCGGGGCGGGCGGCGTCATTCCAGGGTTCGGTGACGGTGACACAGCGGGGCGAATGCACCTGAAAGACGCTGACCAGCCGGGCGCCCGGCATTACGGCGGCCACGGCGCGGGCGCGGTTTTCGGCCACCGCGGCGTCCTCGTCCCCCGAGCCGAGCCCGGAGTTAAGGCCAGCCACAAACCCGGTGGAAACCCCGCCGCGCCGCCCGAGGAAGCCGTGCGGCAGGCCGGCTAGCACGCCCGCGCGGTTCACTTCAACGGGCTCAGCCAAGGCTCTTGGTCACCTGCTCGCTGGTATCGCGCGACAGATTGGGCATTGCGGCGATCCGTTCCAACTCGCTGCGCATCAGGCCTGAGCGGTGCGCCTCGATCCGCCGCCAACGCCCGAGCGGCGGCACGAAGCGCGCGGCGGTCTGCGCATTGAGTGGATCGAGCGCGAGGATCAGATCGGCGATCATCCGGTAGCCCTCGCCGCCCGCCGCATGAAAGGCGCCGGGGTTCATCGCGAAACCCATATAGAGCGCCCGCACCCGGTTGGGATTGGCGAGGGTGAAATCCGGATGCTCCGCCAGCGCGGCCACTTGCTCCAGCACATCGGGATGGAGCGAACCCGCCTGCAGCGAGAACCATTTGTCGATCACCAAGGGGTTGCCGGCATAACGCCGGTGAAAATCGGCGAGCAGTTCCGCGCGCTCGGGCACGTCCAGCCCGGCGAGCACCATCAGCGCGCCCTGGCGATCGGTCATGTTGTTGGCGGCGCGGTACTGGGCGGCCGCACGCGATGCCGCATCGCGTGGCAGCCCGGCAGCGAGCGTCACCATTGCCTGCGTCTTGAGTTTACGCGCCCCCCGCGCGGCGGCGCTGCGGCTGTAGGGGACAGCACTGACGCGGTCGTGGAGCGCCGTCAGTCTGTCGCCGAGCGTCCGGCCAAGCCATGCCTTCAGTCCTTCCCGCTCCTCGTGGATCGCTCCGGGGTCTGCGATCAGCAGCTGTTCGGCAAGATAGCCCTCCGCCGGCAGGATCATCAGTTCTCCCCGCATCAGGTCGTCGAGCTTCGGGTCCTCGATCATGGCGGCGAATGCCCGGCCGATCGCATCCCGCCCCGCCTGCCGCTCGGCATCGCACAACATGCCGCCGCTGACCGCCGCCGCCAGATGCTGCACCACCAGGCTTTGCATTGCCTCATAGCGGGCGAACGGATCGTCATCATGCGCGGCAAGAAAAACAAGATCTTCCGGCGGCGCACCGGCCTCGATAGCGACCGGCGCCGAAAAGCCGCGGTTGATCGACAGCACCGGGCGCTTGGCGAAGCCGGCGAAGTGGAATTCCGCATGCGGTTCGCTCAAAACCACCAGTTCCTCGCCGCGATGTTGCCCGCTGTCCCGGTCGAACAGCGCAAGGCGCAGCGGGATCGGCACCGGCTGCTTGACCGGCTGGCCCGGGGTCGGCGGCATGTCTTGTTCGAGATGCAGCGTCGCCGTATCGCCGGCGTGGCTAAGCCGCGCCTTCACCTGCGGCGTGCCGGCCTGCGAATACCAGCGCCGGAACTCGTCGAGGTCGAGCCCCGCCCCCTCTTCCATCGCTGCGACAAAATCCTCGCAGGTCGCCGCCTCGCCGTCGTGGCGGGTGAAATAGAGATCGGTGCCTCGCCGGAACCGCTCAGGTCCGGCCATGGTCCGCATCATGCGGATGACCTCCGCGCCCTTGTTGTAGACCGTCGCGGTGTAAAAGTTGGAGATTTCCTGGTAGCTGTCGGGCCGGATCGGATGAGCGAGCGGGCCGGAATCCTCTGGAAACTGGGCGGCGCGCAGCACCCGGACATCCTCGATCCGCTTGACCGCCTCGCTGCCCATCGCCGCGCTGAACAGCTGGTCGCGCAGCACGGTGAAGCCCTCCTTGAGGCTGAGCTGGAACCAGTCGCGGCAGGTGACACGGTTGCCTGACCAGTTGTGGAAATATTCGTGGCCGATGACGGCCTCGATTGCGTCATAATCGGCGTCGGTGGCGGTATCGGGGTCAGCCAGCACATAGCGGCTGTTGAACACGTTGAGGCTTTTGTTCTCCATCGCCCCCATGTTGAAGTCCGACACCGCAACGATGTTGAACTGGCCCAGATCGTATTCGCGGCCGAACGCCTCCTCGTCCCATTTCATCGCGGCGATCAGCGAATCCATCGCATGGGCGGTGCGCCCCTCGTCGCCGGCGCGGACCCAGATGGCGAGATCGACCTGGCGCCCGCCAGACGTGGTGAAGCTGGAGCGGTTGGCCACCAGATCGCCCGCCACCAGCGCGAAGAGGTAGCAGGGCTTGGGCCAGGGATCGTGCCACTGCGCCCAGTGGCGGCCGTCCGCGCCCTCTCCCGTGGCGGTGCAATTGCCGTTCGACAGCAGAATCGGGAAAGCCGCCTTGTCGCCCTCCAGACGCACCCGGTAGATCGAGAGCACGTCGGGCCGGTCGGGGATAAAGGTGATGCGGCGGAAGCCCTCGGCCTCGCACTGGGTGCAGAGCATGGCGTTCGAGGCATAAAGCCCCATCAACTGGCTGTTGGCGGCGGGATGCACCAAAGTTTCGACTGCCACCGTGTGGGTATCGCCGGCCAGCTCGATCAGCAGGTCGGAGCCGTCCATCCGCCAGTCGTTCGCGGCCTTGCCGTCAACCTTGACCGACAGCGCAGCGATGCCGTCGCCATTGAGCCGCAGCGTCCGCGCGCCGCCGCCGTGCGGATTGCGCGTGACGTTGAGCATGGATGAGACCCGGGTTTCCTCCAGGCCCAGCGCGAAGTCCAGCGACACTTCGGGCACCAGCCAGTCCGGCGGGCGGTACGCCTCGCGCAGGACTGTCGCCGGCGCCTGGGGAGGCGGCGCGGCGTCGGCGGTCTGGAGGTTCTCGGGGGCGGAAGGTCTGCTGGCGATGTCCATCAGCCCTATCTAGGCCGTGCGCTTCCGATTGCCAGCGATTGCGCTAAGGTGACGCCCATGCCCCGCCTCTTCATCTTCGGCCTCGGCTACACTGCGAGCCGCATCGGGGCCGCTCTGGAGCAGCGCGGCTGGGAGGTGATTGCCACCGGCAGCGACGGCGCGCTTTCGTTCGATGACACCGGCACCGTTCGCGCGGCACTGGCGGATACCAGCCATGTGCTGTCGTCAGTCCCGCCCGATGGAGAAGGCTTGGACCCGGTGCTCGCTCAATACGGCGATGCGCTGGCGGGCAAATGGCTCGGCTATCTCTCCTCAACCGGCGTCTATGGCGATACTGGCGGCGCTTGGGTGGACGAGACTGCCCTGACAGGAACCGGCCGCCGCACCGCGCGCGCCGAGGCGGATGCCGGCTGGCTGGCGCGCGGCGCGCGGGTGTTGCGCCTGCCCGGCATTTACGGACCCGGCCGCAGCGCGCTCGACCGGGTGCGCCAAGGCCCAAATGCATCCAGGGCGCACCGGATCGATCTGCCGGGACAGGTCTTCAGCCGGGTGCATGTCGATGACATCGTCTCGGGCGTGGCCGCCGCGCTGGACGCGCCCGCCGGCGCCTACAACCTCGCCGACGATCTGCCCGCCAGCCAGAACGCGGTGATCGAGGAGGCGTGCCGCATGCTTGGCCTGCCCTTGCCGCCGCTGCAGACGCTGGAGCAAGCCGGTCTCTCGCCGATGGCCCGCGCCTTTTATGCCGAGAACCGCCGGACAGCCAACGGCAAGGCCAAGCGGGTGCTGGGCTGGCGGCCTGCCTGGCCGACATATCGCGAGGGGCTGCGCGGGCTGCTGTAACGGCAAAAGCCGCCCGGCAAGCTCCGGCCCTGAACAAAGGCGCCCACCTGCCGTTCTTCCTCGCGGCAGAGGGAAAAGCGCGCGATGGAGCGGTATGATTTCGTGGTCCTGGGCAGCGGCCCGGCCGGGCGGCGCGCCAGCGTTCAGGCAGCGAAGCTGGGCAAGTCGGTGCTGGTGGTGGACGAGCGCGCCCAGGTCGGCGGAGTGTCCGTGCACACCGGCACGATCCCGTCAAAGACCCTGCGCGAGACCGTCCTCAACCTGTCCGGCTGGCGCGAGCGCGGCTTTTACGGCCAGTCCTACCGGGCCAAGCAGGACCTCTGCGCCGCCGATCTCGCCGGTCGGCTCGGCAAAACGCTGGAGCACGAGGTCTCGGTGCTGGAGCACCAGTTCGCCCGCAACGGGGTCAAAACGCTGACCGGCACCGCCCGCTTCCTCGATCCTCACCGCATCGCCATCGCCGTGCGCGCCGGGGAGCGGGTGGCCGAGCAGGAGGTCGCCGCCGGCAAAGTGCTGATCGCCACCGGTACCGTCCCGCACCGTCCTGCGGGCATCCCGTTCAACGGTACAAATGTGCTCGACAGCGACGATCTGATCCGCGCGCCGCAAGTCCCGCGCAGCCTGACGGTGGTGGGCGCGGGCGTCATCGGCATCGAATATGCCACCATCTTTTCCGCGCTCGACGTCGCGGTGACCCTGATCGAGCCGCGCGAGCGCCTGCTCGAATTCATGGACCGGGAGATCGTCGATCATCTGGTCTATCTGATGCGCGAGCGCGGCATGGTGCTACGGCTGGGCAGCGATGTGCGCAAAGTCCGCTTTGGCAGCGGCGGCTCGCCGGTTTGCGTCTTGGCCGACGGGCGCCAGGTGGTTTCCGAGCTGGCGCTGTTCACCGCCGGGCGCACCGGCGCGACCGCCGGGCTGAACCTTGCCGCATGCGGCCTCGATGCCGACAAACGCGGACGGCTGAGCGTCGATCCGGCGACGTTCCAGACCCAGGTTCCGCACGTCTATGCCGCAGGCGATGTCATCGGCTTTCCCAGTCTCGCCTCAACATCGATGGAACAAGGGCGCACCGCCGCCTGCCACGCCTTTGGAGCCGCGCCGCCCTCAGCCGACCAGCGCTTCCCGCTGGGCATCTATGCGGTACCCGAGCTGTCATCGGTCGGCCAGACCGAGGAAGAAGTGCGCGCAGCCGGCGTTGCTTATGAATGCGGCATCGCCCGGTTCCGCGAAACCTCGCGCGGGCATATCATGGGGCTATCGTCGGGCATGCTCAAACTGATCGTCGATCTCGCCACGCGCCGGGTGCTCGGCGTCCATATCATCGGTGAGGGCGCCACCGAGTTGGTCCATATCGGCCAGGCGGTGATCAATCTCGGCGGGACGATCGATTATTTCATCGACAACAGCTTCAACTATCCGACACTGGCCGAGGCCTACAAGGTGGCGGCGCTGGATGCCTGGAACCGGTTGCAGCAGCAAAGCGGGGAAGTGGTGGCGCTGGGTGAGCGCGACGCGGCCTGACCAGTCCGCCAGACACCCCGCAATCAGCCCCGCAAACTCGCGGCAAGACCGCGCGGAAGTCGTTAGCCCAGCGGCAGATGGACAGCTGCCCGCCACGCTTCCACTGGCACCGTGGGGATTAACGCCAGCTATCGAGCCACATCCACTTGGCATAGGACTGCCGCCCCTCGTGCAGCGGGGCCGACGAAATGATCGGGTAAAACCAGGCGAACATCCCCAGCGCCGCCGCCAGCGCGACGAGCGGCGGCCAGCGCCACGTGCCGCCCCGGGCCCAAGCCGCATCGAGCGCCAGCGCCAGGCATCCCATCAGGAAAGTACCGGGCAGCAGATAATGGTAATAGAACTGGATCGGCTTGGCGGTCACCAGCCACAGGCCGAGCGCGGCGCCATACAGCGCGGCGAAGGCGAGCGCGTCACCGCGCCGCCGCCACAGGCCGGCCCACAGGCACCACAGCAGCGCCGGCAGTCCGGCCAGCATCGAAAACGGGTTGCCGATCAGCAGCACCCCGCGCTGCGCGCCGTCAACCGGCTCGTAAAGATACCAGACCGCCCGCCAGTTCACCACCCAGTCCGGCCAAATGCTGCGGTACGGGTGCAGCCGGGTGACGCTGTCCTGCAGCGTCATCATATGGCGGTGCCAGCCGACCGGATCGAGCGGATTGACCGGGTCTTTCGGGTACATAAAAGCCGGCAGATAGGTCGCCCAATAGACCCCGAGCGGCACGGCGCCGAGCCACAGTGCGGCTTCCCACAGCGCGATTCCCGGAACCGGCCGGGTGCCGCTTTCAAGCAGAAACCGCCGCCCGTGATCGCGCAGGCGAAAGGCGAGAAAAAGGAGGCCGGGCAGCATGGCAACCGGCGCGACGCTCCACTTGGCGCCGAGTGACAGGCCCAGCAGCACACCGGCCAGCGCCAGCCGCCACCGCGCCTGTGCCGCAGGCAGCCGCATCGCCGCCGCGAGGTGCCACAGCGCCGTCACCGCCAGACCCGCCATGATCATGTCGAGCATGGCGATGCGGCTCTGGATGAACCAGGCGAAGCTGGTGGCCAGCAGCAGCATGGCGGCCAGCGTGGCAAAGCGGCGCAGGCTCGCCCACCACACCAGCCGGCCGAACGCGAACAGGCCGAACGCGCCGAACAGCGCCGAGGGAATACGCCAGGAAAGCGGCTTGTCGCCGATCACGGCGATAGCGGCGGCAATCATTTCCTTGCCGAACAGCGGATGCTCGGTATTGGCCCGCTCCATCGCCAGCAGCTTGCGTGCCGCCGTGACGTAATGCACCTCGTCGAAATAAATTTTCGAGGGAATGCCCAGCCGGTGCCAGACCAGCACCAGAAAGCCGAGCGCGATCAGCACGCACCAACCAAGCGGATCGCGTTGCTGTACCGGATCTCCCTGCGGCAACGCCGGAGTTACTTTTTGCCCTTCTGCGCCAGAACCTGTTCCAGGGCCTCGATCCGCGTCCGCAGCGCCGCGCTGTCTTCGCGCGCCTTGGCCGCCATCGCCTTCACCGCGTCGAATTCCTCGCGGGCGACGAAATCGAGGCCGCCCACCGCCTCGCGCATCCGCTCACGCGCACTGTCGCGCGCTTCGCGGCCCATGCCGGCCAGGGTGCCGGCGGCGGCGTTCATCAGCTTGACGAAATCGGCGAGCAGGGGGTTTTCACTTTGCATCGCTGGCAAATGGGCCGCTGCGGCGAAATTGGCAAGGCTCAGAACTCGAACCGCGTCACCGGCCGGACGCTCTCCTGTCTGTCGGCGCGGGGATTGGCAGCCAGGAATTGCCACGTCAGCAGCGTCGCGAACAGAACCCAGGCAAGATAGGGCAACAGCAGCATGCCGGCGACGGGCCGCACGCGCCAGAACAGCAAGATAGTGACAACCACCGCAATATCGAGCACGACAATCAGGATAAGCGCGCCGGTAATCTGGTGCGCACCGAAGAACAGCGGCGTCCAGGCAAGGTTGAGCAGCAGTTGGACAACGCAGGCGATGATCGCCGGCTCGCGCCCCCAGGCCCCGCGCGCCGCGGCGACCATCGCCAGAGCCACGCCCATCAGCCCGTAAAGCGCGGTCCAGACGATGCCGAACAACTGCGGCGGCGGATAGAACGGCGGCTTGCTCAGCGCATCGAACCATGGACTGCCCGGCCCGCCTCCTGCAACTGCTCGCGACAGGAAGCCGAGCAGAACGATGCCCGGCACCAGCACCAGCGCCCAGCGGAGAAATCCGGCGCGCAACTGTCCGCGGGAGGCAAGCTCGGTCATCAGGCAGAGTTCCTCGAATCGGTCATGTCGCCCCTCTATCGCGCCGTATTGGCGAGGTGCGAGACAAGTGGCAACTCACCGCCCGCCACCGCGTGCCCCAAGGTGAGACGATTCTCCCAACGTCATCAATCCCGGCGCGCCGCGATCAGAAACTCGACGTTCCCCTCCGGTCCGGTGATCGGGCTTTTGACAACCCCCTGCACCGCCCAGCCGAGACCCTCCAGCCAGGCGCGGACCTCGCCGCAGACCCGCGCGTGCAGCGCCGGATCGCGCACCACCCCGCCCTTGCCAACTTCGCCGCGCCCCACCTCGAACTGCGGTTTGATCAGGGCGACCAGCTGGCATTGCCGGGCGGCGAGCCGCAGCGGCACGTCGAGCACCTTGGCAAGGCCGATAAAGCTGGCGTCGCATACCACCCAGGCGCAGGGGGCATCGATCTGCTCCGCTGTCAGCACCCGGGCGCTGGTCTGCTCGAGCACCGTGACGCGGGCATCGTTGCGCAGTTTCCAGGCGAGCTGGTTGGTGCCCGAATCGACCGCGAACACCCGGACCGCGCCGCGGCTGAGCAGCACGTCGGTGAAACCGCCGGTCGAGCTGCCGATGTCCATCGCCGTTAACCCCGCCGGATCGAGGCCGAAATGATCCAGCGCATGCGCCAGCTTGACGCCGCCGCGCGATACCCACGGATGATCCCGGCCGCGCACCTCGATCGGCGCATCGCAAGCCAGGAGCTGGCCGGATTTGGCGATCCGGGCATCGCCCGACCAGACCAGCCCCGCCAGCACCAGCGCCTGCGCGCGTGCGCGGCTCTCGGCGAGCCCGCGCGCGAGCAGGAGCTGATCGGCCCGCTGCCTGCCGGCGGGGCGCGTTCTGGCGCTGAGAGGAGATACTGGCGGGATCGTCACGCGCGGTTCCAGGGTTGCCGGGAGAGGAGAGTAATTCCATAGCGATAGCATGAAGGCAAATCGTCTCCACCCGCTCGCCAGGATTTCGCTCGGCGGCTTGCTTGTTCTGCTCGCCGCGTCCTGCTCGGAACGCAGGACAACGCTGCCGCCGGTGGTGCCGCCTACGCCAGCAGCGCTGCCCCGGCCCCTGCCCCCACCGCCAGCGCCGCCGCCCGTCGCGGACTGGCGCGATGCGCCGATCACGCCGGGA
Organism: Novosphingobium sp.; assembly: GCA_043785715.1. Lineage (GTDB taxonomy): Bacteria > Pseudomonadota > Alphaproteobacteria > Sphingomonadales > Sphingomonadaceae > Novosphingobium. The sequence goes on from JAYVWX010000319.1 coordinate 12,971, forward strand.
ACCTGGCGCTGGGCGATGGAAGGCAGCCAATCGGTCGCGCGCTTCGACGGTCAGGCGCTGGTGATCAGCTGCAATCGCGACGCTGCTGCGGTGACCCTCATGCGTCCTGGCGTGGCAGTTGCGCAGGTGCCAGTGCCGGTGACAATCGTCACTTCCGCGATGAACCGCACGCTGAGCGCCATCGCCCAGCCCGGCCTGCCGCCGACGATTGCGCTGACTCTGCCGGCGCGCGACAGCCTGCTCGACGCGGTGGCTTTCAGCCGCGGGCGTTTCGCCGTCGAAACCGCCGGCTTGCCGACACTCTATGTGCCAAGCTGGCCCGAAGTCAGCCGGGTGATCGAGGATTGTCGCTGAATCCGGGGCGTAACGCGGATGCGAATTGCATCGGCGCGAAGCTCCGATACTGACAACAAAAAAATACATTGCAGGTCTTGTTGCGCGCGGCAAAATGATTCACATATTCATACAAGGCGGCACGGTGTCAAAGCCTCCGCCTTACCGCGAAAGCG
>JAYVWX010000320.1:0-13424 GCA_043785715.1 Novosphingobium sp.
GGCTGACCACGATATCAGGCAGTTGCGATGGTTGGTTCACAATCGATCGCAACACATCTCCAATCGCCAACCCTCCCCCCGGCGTCATCGCCACGGCAATCGCGGGTGGGAGCGCCGCACTGGCCTTATCGGAAATGCAGCGCAGGATCGCGAATGGCACGCCCGCTTCGGCAGCGGCACGGGCGGCGATGTGGCTTTCCATGTCGGCGGCCAGTGCACCGGTCTGGCGGTGGAGCGAGGCTTTGGCGGCACAGCCGGCAATCAGGCGGCCGTCAGCGTAGATAGTGCCGATGCGGGCGGCGGGCAGGCTGGCGGCGAGCGCAGTAAGCCACTGCGGGTCGCAAGACTCTTCTCCACTTTTCACAAGGCCTGTGCCGATCACCCAGTCGCCGATGCGCAGGGCGGGATCGAGCGCGCCCCCCATGCCGAAGCTGATAATCCCTGCCGCGCCCCTCCTCTCCCGCGCCAGTTCCCGCGCGAGAAACTTCGCATCTCCGCCGCCGGCAATGACCTTGATGCCAGTCATCCCGCCCAGCACCGCGCCTTCGCGCTTTGTGCCGGTGACCACGACGACCGGCCTTACATCCCCCACGCGATTTCGCCTGAATTACCCTGTTTGAGATTGCGGTAGCGGGCCAGCGCCCACAGCGGGAAATAGCAAGGATAGCCGTGGTAGCGCAGGTAGAACACCCGAGGAAAACCCCCGCCGGTAAAGACCTCCTGTCCCCATAAACCGGCGCCGGCCTGATTGGCGATAAGCCAGGCGATGCCGCGTTCCACTGCCGGCGAGGAAGCCCGGCCCGCCGCCATCAACCCGAGCACCGCCCAGGCTGTCTGCGAAGCGTTGGAGGGTGCGGGCTTATGGCCGGTGCGGTCCAGAGCATAGGAATCGCAGCTTTCGCCCCAGCCGCCATCGCCATTCTGAACCGCCTCAAGCCATGCCGCCGCGCGCGCCATCATGGGGTGCAAGCCCTCCAGCCCTGCCCGCGACAGCGCACAAAGCACCGACCAGGTGCCATAGATGTAATTGACCCCCCAGCGGCCGAACCAGCTGCCTTCCGCCTCCTGCTCCTGCTCAAGCCAGGCGAGTGCAGCCCGCATCCGGGACGAATTGAGCGGTTCACCCAGCTGCGCGAGCATTGAGACGCAGCGGGCGGTGACATCGGCGGTCGGCGGATCGAGCAGCGCGCCGTGATCGGCGAAGGGCAGGTTGTTGAGATATTCCTTGTCGTTGTCGGCATCGAACGCGCCCCAGCCGCCATCGGCGCTTTGCAAGCCTTCGACCCATTCGCGGGCGCGGGCGATTGCCTCACTGTCCGCGCCGCCTCGCCGTACCGCCGCGCGGTCCATCGCCATGACGACGACAGCGGTATCGTCGAGATCGGGATAATGATCGTTGTTGTACTGGAAGGCCCAGCCTCCGGGGCGGACGCCGGGACGCTGGTCGGCCCAGTCTCCCGCCACATCGAGGATTTGGCGCGGACGCAGCCAGTCAAGCGCGCGGTGGGCGCGTTCGACTGCCGCTTCGCTGCCGACTTCCAGCATTGCATGGGCGGCAAGCGCGGTATCCCAGACCGGGGAGACGCAGGGCTGACAATAGGCTTCGTCATCGGTCACGACGAGCAGATTTTCGACGGATTTGCGCGCGATCGCGCGCGCCGGGTGATCAGGCGCATAGCCCAGCGCGTCGAACATCATCACGCTGTTGGCCATCGCCGGATAAATTGCGCCGAGCCCGTCCTCGCCATTCAGCCGCTCGGTCACCCAGGCAGCGCAGAGCGAGATCGCCCGCTGGCGCAGCCGATTCGGCCAAAGAAAGTCACCCCGTTTAAGCACCACGTCAAGCGTCCCAAAACCCAGCTTCCACCAGCGGTTGACATGCGCCGCCTGGCTGCCGGGCTTGGCCTTGCGGCCGGAAAACAGCTCGTCGACCAACACCACTCTGGGATTGCGCGCGCGCGGCCTCAATACGCACAGCACCAGCAGCGGCACCACCACGGTCCGCGCCCAATAGGCGATCTTGGACAGGTGGACCGGGAACCAGCGCGGCGCCAGTATCAGTTCGGGCGGAATTGTCGGCACATCGTCCCACGGTCCGGCGCCGAACAGGGCCAGCTGAATGCGGGTGAAGACATTGGCCGCCTCGGCCCCGCCCGCTGCAAGGACGGCTGCGCGGGCGCGGGCCATATGCGGGGCATCCGCCTTATCGCCGATCATTTTCAGCGCGTAATAGGCCTTGATCGTCGCACTGATGTCGAAGCCGCCGTCATGATACAGCGGCCAACCGCCGTGATCGGATGATTGGCGGCGGCGCAGATAGGCGGCGATCTTCGCTTCCAGCCGCTCGTCGATCGGCTCGCCGAGATAATGGCGCAGCAGGATATATTCGGCGGGAATGGTGGCGTCGGCCTCCAGCTCGAAGACCCAGTGGCCGTCCGCCTGCTGGCGGGCGAACAGGGCTTCCGAGGAGCGCGCGATGGCCCAATCGAGGATCTCGCCAGCCGCAATGGCGCCGGGTTTTTGCTCGATCTCGGTCAGCATCGCGGTGCATCATAGATCAGCGGTCGCCCCAAGGCCAAGCGGGCGGCGCTATCGCCTGTGCGTAGCGCGCCCTCGATCGTCGCGGGCAAGCCGTTCTGCACCCAGTCGCCGGCGAGGAACAGATTGCGCCAGCGGGTGCGCTGGCCGGGGCGCAGTGCGTCTTGCTCGGGCGTGGCGGCAAAGGTGGCGCGCTTTTCCTTGACGATCTGCCAGGCTGGCAGCGGCGCGGCGATGTGGAGTGCGGCGCAAATGTCCGCCCAGAAAACCTTGGCGAGGTCGGCGCGGTCGCGCTCGATCAGCCGGTCGGCGGCGCTGGCGGTCACGGAAATCCGGTCGGGGTGGGTGAATATCCACTCGGCGGTGCCGCCCAGCAGGCCGAGCATCGGCGGGGTTGACGCAGCGGCGAAGGCGAAATGGCCGTTGATAATGGCGCGGTGCTCGGTGGGCACGGTGAGGCCGGGAACGAGTTCTTTCGCCGCCCATGCGGGAACGGCGAGGATCACGCGATCCCCGGCCCCGATCAGTTCGGTGCCGTCACTCCATACCAGGGCAGTAACCCGGTCGTCGCCGAACTCCAGTGCCCGTAGACGCCGGCCCGTAGCGACGGTGCTCCCGCGCGCAGCCAGCCAAACCAGCGCGGGATCGACAAAGGCAGCGCCGAGCGTCGGCTGCGCAAGGCGCGGGCGCATGGCTCGCCCCCCCTTACCCAGCGTTTCCCGCAGCACCCGCCCGGCCAGCGCGGCCGATGCGTCTTCGGGCGCGGTGTTCAGCGCGGCGAGTAGAACCGGTGCGACAAACCGATCCCACAGCGGACCGTGGGTGGGGATAACCTCCCGAATTGGCGCGTTTCCGCCGCGCAACAACCGCGCGAGGGGGAGATAATCGCCGAGGCTGCTGCCCGGCACGCGGCGGCCCGGAACAGCCGTCCACCACGGCAAGCGTCCGTCATTGATCCGCACCGTCCAGCGGTTTCCGGAAGCGAGGTCGGCAAAGGCAAAATCGGCGTGGTCCGGACCGGCCAGCAGCTCGCTCGCGCCGATTGTCCGGCGGTAGGCTGCCACGGCGGGATTGCCCGACAGCACCAGATGATTGCCGTTGTCGATCGTCAGGCCCAGCGCCGGGTCATGGTACGAACGGCAGCGCCCGCCGGCCTGAGCTGCGCTGTCGCTGAGCGAGACCGCCATCCCCGCCTCCGTCAGCGCCACGGCAGCCGACAGCCCCGCCAGCCCCGCCCCGGCAATAATGACGCGCCGGGGACTCAAGGCCGCAGGCTGAAGCGCAGCAGCGACCACAGCAGCGCTGGCTTTGAAACGCGCACTCGCCGCCGCGGTGACCGCCAGCCGCGCTCGGCCATACGCTGGAGCAGGCGTGAGTATGCCTCGCCCATCAAACGCGGCGCGATCAGCCGGCCTTTCGGGCGGGCAGCGAGAATGGCGTGAGCCTGGGTGAAGTGCTGCCCCGCCTTGCCCGCTAGCCAGCGCGCGGCGATATCCAGACCGGGTTCGGCAACAAGCGATTCGGGGGAGACCGGCGTGATCCCGGCTGCTTTCAGCGCCTCGATCGGCAAATAGACCCGGCCAATGGCGGCATCCTCGTCGATGTCGCGCAGGATGTTGGTGAGCTGCAGCGCCCGGCCCAGGTGGTGGGCAAGATCGTGGCCAGGTGTGCGCTCCATGCCGAACACCCGCACCGACAGCCGCCCGACCGCCGAGGCAACGCGGTCGCAATAGAGGTCCAACTCGGCGAAACTGGGCCAGCGGATATCGCGATCGACATCCATCTGCATGCCATCAATCACCGCAAGAAAATCGGTTTTGGTGAGTGCGAAGCGCCGCACGGCCTCTGTGAGGAATTCTGCCTGCCCCGGAGGACCACCGCCATAGAGCGCCTCGATATCCGCACGCCAACCGTCGAGCTGCCGTGTGCGGCCAGCCCGATCGCCCTGCTGATCGTCGGCGATATCATCCACCCTGCGGCAAAATCCGTAAATGGCGAACATCACCGCGCGTTCGGCCTTGGGCAGAACCCGCATGCCGGTGTAGAACGAGCTGCCCGAAACCGCGGCCTGCAACTGGCTTGCGCTGACTGGCTCGTTCACGCCCTGCCTCTTGTGATCGTGTGCCGCAGCAAGGCGCCCGCCGCGAGCCACGCAGACTTTGCCTTAGAATGATGCACCGGTTCGCTCAAGGGATCACGGCGCAGCAGCAGGCGGGCAAGATCCTCGGCCAGCGCCTGGATTACCGCAACTTCCGCGGCAAGCCGGCGGTCCCTGATATGAGCGGCAAATGGCGCGCTGCGCTGGAGCAGCAGCAAGGTCTGCTCGGCCAGCCCGCTAATTACCCCGCGCAATTCCGGCGATGCGAACGGTTCCGCGAGGGCTTCCACGCCAATCCCCGCCGCTTCCAGCCGCCCGGTCGGCAGATAGACCCGGTCGATCGCCCGGTAGTCCTTGCCGCAATCCTGCCAGTGATTGATGACCTGAAGCGCGGCGCAAAGCGCATCGGACAGCGGCCAGATCGCCCGATCCTCGCCGTGGACATCGAGCACGAAGCGGCCAACCGGCATGGCCGAGAGGCGGCAGTAGCTTATCAGTGCCTCCCAGTCGGCATAGCGCCGCACGGTGACATCCTGTACGAAAGCATCGAGCAATTCCTGGGCGTGGATCAGGTCCAGCCCCCTGGCTCGCGCCGCCTTCGCCAGCGCCATGGCCTCGGGCGTCCCTGCCCCCGTCAGCCCGGCGCGCATAGCCGCTAGCCGGGTAAGCTTCTCCCCTTCTGACGCAGCAGGATGATCGGCGATATCGTCGGCAGCGCGGGCAAAGCGGTAGAAGGTGAGGATCGGCGCGCGGTGTTGGCGGGCCAGCAACCACGAGGCGACCGGGAAGTTTTCGTCGCGGTGGCCCTTGCCGGAGTTCAATTCGCTCATGGGCTCGTCACCGATTGAGCCTTGGCCTGCGCCCGCCCCTTCCACATCCCGCCGCGCCCGCGCCAGTGCTGCCAAGCGGACCAGACGACGCAGCCGGTGTAGAACGCAGCAACCAGTGGTTGGACCAGTCCCCACAACGGCGAGCGGCGGTAGAAGCGCAGCAGCGGCTGAACCATCAGCGCCATCAGCACGAAGGCGACTGCTCCCATGATCCGGGCCGAGCCCTGGCCGAACAGCGCCAGCCACACGGGCCCGCCGAACATCAACACCAGCCCCGCTACCGTTGCCGCGAGCAGCAGCGGCGAATACCGCAGCTGGGCATAGGCCGAACGCGCGATCATCGCCCCGACCTCGCCGGCGCTGCGATAGGGCCGGATGCTGCGCGAACGGTGGGTCAAACCAAGCCAGATCGGTCCCTGCCGCTTGAGCAGCGCACCCAATGCGCAATCGTCGATCAGCGCCCCCCGGATCGCGGCGATGCTGCCCGCCGCCGCCAGCGCCTCGCGCTCGACCAGCACGCAGCCTCCCGCCGCCGCCGCGAATGGCCCGCTGCGGTTCACCCAGTTGAACGGATACAGTATCATGAAATAATAGACGAAAGCCGGCACCAGCGCCCGCTCCGGCCAGGTCCGGCAGTGCAACTCGGCCATGAAAGAAACGAGCTTGCGCTGCTTGCCCTCGGCGATGGTGACCAGCCGCCGCAAGGTGTCTGGCGCATGTTCGATATCGGCATCGGTCAGCCACAGATAGCGCGGCGTTCCGGCCTCGGCGATGCCTTGCGACAGGGCCCACAGCTTGCCGGTCCAGCCGGGTGCCAGCGGTTTGCCGTTGAGCACAGTGACCCTTGCTCCCCTCCTCTTCAGGGGAGGGGTTGGGGTGGGGGCTGTCGGATACATCCACCGTTGCGTACGCCGGACAGACCCCACCCCCAGCCCCTCCCCTGAAGAAGAGGGGCTTTTGAGACTGCGCGCAATGCCTCCGGTGCCATCGTCACTGCTGTCGTCCACCAGCATAATACGAAATTGTCCCGGATAGTCCTGCGCCGCTAGACTGCCGAGCGAGCGGGCAATGACGTCCGCCTCGTTGCGCGCCGGCACCACCGCGGCGACATCGGGCCACTCGCGCGGTTCGAGCAGGTCCACCCGGTCCTCGCGCTCGCCGCACAGCCAGAAACCGGTCGCACAGAGCCCCGCCCAGATCGCCAGCGCGAGCGCACCCACGGCGATCACCGGATCATCCCCTGCGCCCGGAACCAGTCGAGCGCGTCGCCCAGCGCCTCGGCATAAGGTCTCGCCCTATAGCCCAGTTCGCGCTCCGCCTTGGCCGAGCTGTAATACATGTGGTGCCTGGCCATCCGCAGCGAATCGAGCGTCAGGAACGGCTCTCGCCCGGACACCCGTGCCCATTGCTCGGCAGCCCAGGCGAGCGGGAACAGCGGTCCAACTGGCAGTTCGACCTTCGGCGGCTTACGGTCGAGGATGCGGGCGATTTCGCCGAGCATCGCGCCCAGCGCCACATCCTGCCCGCCAAGCACATAGCGCTCGCCAATCCGGCCTTTTTCCGCAGCCAGCAGATGCCCCGCGGCGACATCGTCGACATGGACCAGGTTCAGCCCGCAATCGACAAAGCCTGGCATGCCCCCATTCGCCGCCTCGACGATGATCCGCCCGGTCGGCGTCGGCTTGGCGTCGCGCGGGCCGATCGGGGTGGAAGGGTTGACGATCACCGCCGGCAGGCCTTGCTCGTTTACCATGCGCTCGACCAGCCGCTCGGCAACCACCTTGCTGCGTTTGTAGGCCCCCGTCGCCTGTTCGGGCCGGGCGGGGCGGGTTTCATCGGATGCGCCGGCGGGATCGGGCAGCAGGGTGGCGACGCTGCTGGTGTAGACGATCCGACGCACCCCTGCTCCCAGCGCGGCTTGCATGACTGCACTGGTCATCGCGAGATTGTTGCGGACGATGTCCTCGGGATCGCGGGCCCAGACGCGGTAATCGGCGGCGACATGGAATAGCTCGCTCGCTCCGGCCATGGCATGTGTGACGCTGGCAGCATCGCGCAGATCGGCTTCGACCAGCTCTCCTGGAAAATCGGCAAGATTGGTCCGGTCGCTGGATGAGCGCACCACACCGCGCAGGCGCCGTCCGCTCGCCGCCAGTGCTTGCGCTACGGCCGAGCCGACAAAGCCGGCGACGCCGGTCACCACGGTTAAATCCCCAGTCACGCGCGGTCCCTAGAAGATTTTACGCAGAGGCGAAAGCGGTGTAGGGGCGCGGCGATGATGCTGGGTGACTGGATCGGGTTTGCATTTGCGGCGCTGGCGCTGATCGGTATCGGCTATCAGCTGGTGGCGCTGGCGGCGCTGCGGCGTTTTTTTGCGCGGCCGGCTCCGCTGGGATCGGGAATCGAGCCGGTCACCATCCTCAAGCCGCTTCACGGTGCGGAGCCGAGACTGACCGCAAATCTCGGCAGCTTTCTCGACCAGAACTACGCCGGACCGGTCCAGATGGTCTGCGGCGTCGGCGATGCGGACGATCCAGCCACCGCGGCGGTTGAGGAACTGCGAAGCCTCGATCCGCAAGCCGACATTGTCCTTACAACCGGGCCGCGCGGGCGCGGGGCCAATGGCAAGATCGGCAATCTGATGGCGATGATGCCGGCTGCATTGCATGACGTCCTGATCATGTCCGACAGTGACATGGCGGGGGGTCCCGACTATCTCGCAAGGCTGCTCGCGGCGCTTGATCAACCAGGCGTTGGCGCGGTCACTTGCCTCTACACCGGACGCGGCGATGCCGGCCTCTGGTCGCAAATCGGCGCAGCGGCGATCAGCTACACCGGCCTGCCCAACATGGTGATGGCGCTGTCCACCAGCATCGCCCAGCCCTGCATGGGCTCGACGATTGCGATCCGCCGCGAGACGCTCGAAGCCATCGGCGGCTTCGCCCGCTTTGCCGATCATCTGGCGGACGATTATGCCATCGGCCAAGCCTTGGCGGCGTGGCGGCTGAAGGTGGCGGTGCCGCCGATGCTGCTCACCCACGCCTGCGCCGACCGCAGCCTGGTCGAATTGTGGCGGCATCATCTGCGCTGGTCGGTGACGATCCGCGGCGTTGCGCCGATGCGGCACACGGGTTCAGGTGTGACCCATGCCTTCGCCTTTGCCCTGATGGCGACTCCATTCCAGCCGCAGATCGGTCTCGCGCTGGTGGCGGCTGCGCTTGGCGTGCGGCTGTGGCTGGCCCGCAGCGTCGACCGTATCGCCGGCAGGCCCGGCACATCGCTCTGGCTGCTGCCGCTTGCCGATTGTCTGGAATTTGCCGCATTTGTCGCAAGTCTGGCGGCACGGACAATTGATTGGCGCGGCAGCCGGCTTACAGTAGCGCCCCGCGGCCGCATCGCGGACTTCAACCCTTCGGCGACGGAAATTTCATGAAACGCACGCTTTTTCTTCAGGCCCCGTCGTTTGACGGCTACGACGGCGGCGCCGGCGCGCGCTACCAGATGAAGCGCGAGGTCAAAAGCTTCTGGTATCCGACCTGGCTCGCCCAGCCTGCGGCAATGGTCGAAGGCTCGAAGCTGATCGACGCCCCGGCGCATGATCTGTCATGGGACGACATCGCCCATGAAGTGGACGACAAGGAACTGGTCATCCTCCACACTTCGACGCCCAGCTTCGGCCAGGACGTGCGCACCGCCGAACTGATCAAGGCGCGCAACCCATCGGCGATGATCGGTTTCATCGGCGCCAAGGTCGCGGTCGAGCCGGGGAAGTCGTTGACGGCAAGCAGCGCCATCGATTTTGTCTGCCGCAACGAGTTCGACTATACTGTCGTCGATGTCGCCAATGGCATGGCGCTGGCCGAGGTGCAGGGCATTTCCTACCGCGCGCCGGACGGCAAGGTGATCCACAATCCCGACCGCGCGGTGATCGAAAACATGGACGATCTGCCGATGGTTTCGCCGATCTACAAGCGCGACCTGACCATCGAGAAATATTTCGGCGGCTATCTTCGCCATCCCTACGTCAGCTTTTACACCGGGCGCGGGTGCAAGAGCCGCTGCACCTTCTGCCTGTGGCCGCAGACCGTCGGCGGTCACAATTACCGCACCCGCTCGATCCCCAAGGTGATCGAGGAAATCCAGTATATCCTGCGCGAAATGCCGAAGGTGAAGGAAATCTTCTTCGACGACGACACCCTGACCGACGCTCTCGAGCGGATTGCGGAACTGTCAGGGGAGATGGGCAAGCTTGGCTTCGGCACGCCGGGCTTCGGGGTTTCGTGGAGCTGCAACGCCAAGGCCAATGTGCCATACGAGACGCTCAAGGCGATGAAAGCGGGGGGCTGCCGGCTGCTGCTGGTGGGCTATGAAAGCGGCAACCAGCAGATCCTGCACAACATCAAGAAAGGCCTGCGCACCGATGTCGCCCGCCAGTTCACCAAGGACTGCCACGAGCTCGGCATCGTCATCCACGGCACCTTCATCCTCGGCCTGCCCGGCGAGACGCTGGAGACCATCGAGGAGACGATCAACTACGCCAAGGACATCGACCCGCACACCATTCAGGTCAGCCTTGCCGCGCCCTATCCCGGCACCTTCCTGTTCAAGCAGGCGACCGAAAACAACTGGTTCGACGGCACCGACCATCTGCTCGACCAGGGCGGCAACCAGATCGCCCAGCTCAGCTACCCGCACCTTCCCGCCGCGGTGATCTTCGACAAGGTCGAGGAGTTTTACAAGCGCTTCTACTTCCGCCCGCGCAAGATCGGATCGATCGTCGCCGAGATGCTGCGCGACTGGGGCATGATGAAGCGGCGCTTGCGTGAAGGCGTCGAATTCTTCGACTTCCTGCGCCGCCGCAAGGAAGCTGCGTGACGGCTGCCGTTCAGACCCAGGCCGCTGCCTGACCGATGCTCGCCGCGCACGTCGTTATTGCCGGACTGACGGCTGCTGTCCCGGCGGAGCAGCTGCCCGCGCCGTCATTCGGGCCGGCCGATGTGCAGGTGGCTGTGCAGGCCCCGCAGCCACCCGGCTCGCCAGCCCCGCCTGCCCAATCTGAACCGGCACCGGCCGAGGAACCGCTGCTTACCGACCTGGCGCCAGAACCCAGTGCCGAACTTCCCGCCCCGGCGGCTGAAGCGGCCACCGCCACAGGGACTCCCGTCGAATCCGCGCCAGCAACCACGGCGACCCCGCGCAAATTCGCCGCGCTCCAGGGTTACGCCGACCCGCTCGAATTCCTGAACCGCATTTTCTACGCAATCACCCAGCCGATTGACCGCTTCATCATCCGGCCCGCAGCGATGGCGTACAAGACGGTCGTGCCCAAGCCAGCCCGTGACGGCGCGCGGAATGCAATCACGAACCTGTTCGAGCCGATCGTCTTCGTCAACGACCTGCTCCAGCTACGCCCTGACCGCGCGATCCGCACGCTGGGCCGGTTCCTGGTCAACACGCTGATCGGGGTCGGCGGGGTGTTCGACATTGCCAAGCGCAAGCCGTTCAACATCGCGCACCACCCCAACAGCCTCGGCAACACGCTGGGCTACTACGGCGTCGGGCCGCTGATCTATATCTACCTGCCAATCCTTGGACCGACCACGCTGCGCGATTACGCCGCAGGTTATGGCGACGGGCAATACCATGGCCGGCTGGTCGATGCGGTGTTGCGGCCCAACAAGGACCGCAACGTCGCCTCCGGGCAGACGGATACCAGTCGGCTGGGCACGATCATCACCGTGGTCGACGGTCTCGACAAGCGGGCCGAGAACGATGCCGAACTTGAGGCCTTGAAGGCGGATTCGGTGGATCCTTACGCCGCCTTGCGGTCCAGCTTCCTGCAGGATCGCGCGGGCGAGATTGCCAGCCTCAAGGCCAAGGGTGACGGCAACGCGCCGGCGCCGATCGAGTTCGACGATCCGCTGGACGATCCTGCGGCTCAGGCGCCATTACCGCTCGCTCCATGAGCTAATTCGGCTGCGCCATTCCATCAGCGGCCATAGCAACAGCGCCGCCCCGGTCACCACATCCCGCAAGCGCAGCACCAGCCCGAGCGTCAGCGATTGCGCGGGGGCTAGGCCGAACACCAGTCCGGCGGCGACCAGCCCTGCTTCCTGGGTGACCAGCCCGGCCGGGATAAAGAAAAAGATCGCCCGGCCGGCATAAGCGGCGCTTTCCAGGGCAACGGCTTCGAACAGGCTAAGCTCGAAGCCCAGCACCTGCGCCGCCATCCAGATTTGCAAGCCGCCTAGCACCCAGGCGAGAAAATGCAGCAGGATCGAAAGAGGCAGGCCCGACTTTTGCTGGCGCGCCTCGGCGGCAAGCTTGCGCCATTCGTCGCCTATGCGAATGCTCAGACGCGAGCGGCCGCCGAACCGCCGCCAGCCAGCCCAAAGCAAAGCGAGCCCCCCAGCCACCCCCGCGATGGCGGCGGCGGTGGAGAATCCGGGCAAGCTGAGCGGCGCTTCCCAGCCGCGCCACAGCACCCAAGCGGCCAGCGCGATGTACGGCAGCTGCGCGGCGGTCTCGGCGAATTTATCCAGCGCGCTGGCGCTCACCGCAGCACGGGCCTGACCGCCGGCCAGCACCAGCGCGCGGGCGCCGATCACCTCGCCGAGGCCGGGCAGGAAGAACAGTAGGTTGTCTCCCGCATCGCGCAGCAGCCGGGCGGCAAGGCTGGCGAGGTAACTCACCCCTGGCCGCAAGGCGTGCAGCGCGGCGGCGCAGAGCAGCGTCGCGGCGATCTGGCCGGGCAGCGTCGCCAGCACCGCCAGCGGCGTCACCCGCGACAGGGCCTCGGCAAGCAGATCCCTCAGTTCGCCCGTGGCAAGCGCCCATCCGAGCAGCACTGCCGCGCCCAGCAGCCACAGCATTTGCGAGCGCCGCCGCGCCGAGAGCGAATTTCCGCTCATGGCAGGTCCGCCCAGCGGCACAGCGTGACGCCGTGTTCGTCGATCGCGGCGCGCAGGGCGGGGCTGGTCAGCGCCGCCAGTTCCTGCGCCACTTGCCAATCGGGCGGCGGGGCATGGGGGCCGCGCCAGTTGGCCGCCGCCGGATGGAGGCCGAGTTCAGTCACACCGGCGGGAAGCTTCGCGACAAGGCTGTGCAGCAGATTCTCGTCGATCGCGCCATTGTCGGTCTTGCCGAAGAAGCGGTCGTTGGCGGCCATGCCGGCGTTTCGCACTTGCCAGCGCATCGCCTGGGTGAGCGGCCAATGGCTCATCGCGTGGAGCAAGCGGGCAACCGATTTTGTGCCCTCGCCGATGTCCCGGGAAAAGCCGAAGGGCTCATAGGGAATCCGCACCGCCCTCAACCCAAGCGGCTTGCCCAGCCGCAGCGCCATGGCCAGCACTGCCGGGTGCTGATGGCAATGCCAGTGCCCATCGAGATGGCCGAGCGGCAGGCCGGTCTTGCGGTAGGCGTCGAACTGCGCGGCGAACTCGCGCTCGGCGGCCTTGCGGGCGCGGGGCGAGACCATCACCGCGATCCCGGTGACGACCGGGTTTTGCCCAAGGTTCGCCCCGTCCGGCGCCAGCAGAGATGGCCCGGCGGCACTGGCAGGCGCTCCGAACATCGCCAGGTGCAGCCCGACGCCCAACTCCGGCAGGCGCTTCGCCCGGCTTATCGCATCTTCGGCCGCATCGCCCGCGACAACCAGGCTGGCGCAGGTGAGGATGCCATTGCGGTGCGCCTCCTCCACCGCCTCGTTGACTTCGAGCGACATCCCGAAGTCGTCGGCGGTGACGATCAGCTTCCGGTTCACCCGATGGGCTCCCCGGCAGGCAGCGGACTAAGGATATCGCGCCGCTCGACGCTCAGCCTCTGCCCTCGCCAGCCGACGCGGCGGGCGGCGAATGCCGAGGCCCAGACGGCGAAACAATAGCAATCGCGTCGCCAGATCGCCAGCAGCCCCGGCCGTGCCAGCCCGGCGGCGTGGCCGAAGCGGTGCTCGACCATGC
>JAYVWX010000321.1:0-16449 GCA_043785715.1 Novosphingobium sp.
CAAAAAAATACATTGCAGGTCTTGTTGCGCGCGGCAAAATGATTCACATATTCATACAAGGCGGCACGGTGTCAAAGCCTCCGCCTTACCGCGAAAGCGGTCTATCTTGGCTCAACAGCGAAAGGAGGTGATCCGATGTCTCATGGTTCAGCACAGGGGTCGGAAATCCGCAAATCGGAGCATTATCGCTAGGCTTGCCAGCAAGCGATAGAGGCTTTGTAAGCGGCACTTCCAGCCGCTGACCATGTGAAGGGCCGTACCGGGTTGCCGGTGCGGCCCTTCTCATATCCGGGGAAGAAGCGAGACCAAAGCCAATTCCCCTTCCTTCTCGGCGCAATTCCGCTTAAACCAAAGCACTGTTAATTTATTTCTTATTTATCGCAGCCAGCGTAACTTTCAGCCAAATCGCGCCGCGCGCAATCAGGGAATCTCCATCCATGGCGACCGCCGCGACTCCCGACCTCACCTTCACCCGCCTGCCGCACCCGGCTCCCATTCCGGCGGCAGAGCGCGCGCAAATCCTCGCCAATCCAGGCTTCGGCACGCATTTCTCCGACCACATGGTTGCAATCGACTGGAGCGAGGAGCGCGGCTGGCACCGTGCGACGATCGGGCCCCGGCAGCCGATCACCCTCGATCCCGCCGCCGCCGTGCTGCACTATGCGCAGGAGATTTTCGAAGGGCTGAAGGCCTACCGCCAGCAGGACGGCGGCGTTGCCCTGTTCCGCCCGGAAGCCAACGCTACGCGCTTCAACCGCTCCGCCGCGCGGCTGGCGATGCCTGCCCTGCCCGAGGCCACTTTCATTGAGGCCATCCGCCAGCTGGTCACCGCCGACCGCGACTGGTTCCCCAGCGTCGATGGCGGTTCGCTTTATCTGCGCCCGTTCATGATCGCGACCGAGGCTTTTCTCGGCGTGCGCCCGGCCAAGCAGTATAAATTTCTGGTGATCGCCTCGCCTGCCGGCAATTATTTCAAATCGGGCGCGCCGGCGGTTTCAATCTGGGTGAGTGAATACACCCGCGCCGCGCCGGGCGGCACCGGCGCAGCCAAATGCGGCGGCAATTACGCCGCCAGCCTCGTCCCCCAGGCCGAAGCCATCGCCCGCGGCCATGATCAGGTGGTCTTCCTCGACGCCGCCGAGCACAAATGGATCGAGGAGCTGGGCGGCATGAACCTCTATTTCGCGTTCGCTGACGGTTCGCTGATCACCCCGCCGCTCACCGGCACCATCCTGCCCGGCATCACCCGCGATTCGATTCTGCAGCTCGCCCGCGAGGAGGGGCTGGAGGTGCGCGAGGAGCGCTACAGCCTCGATCAGTGGCGCGCCGATGCCACCTCGGGCAAGCTCATCGAAGCCTTCGCCTGCGGCACCGCGGCGGTGGTGACCCCGGTGGGGAAAGTTGCCGGGCTGGCCGGCGAGTTTACGGTCGGCAGCGGCGGCCCCGGCCAGCTGACCGAGCGGCTCAAGGCGCGGCTGGTGGCGATCCAGCGCGGCGAAGCAGCCGATACACACGGCTGGGTGATGCGCCTGGATTGAGCAGGCCCGCCGGCCTGCTACAACACCCGGTCGATGGCATGCAGCCCCAATCCGACCAAACCTCCGACCAGTGTACCGTTGATCCGGATAAACTGCAGGTCGCGCCCAACGGCGCCTTCGATGCGGTCGGTCACGGTGTGGGCGTCCCAGCGGCGAACGGTCTCGGACACCAGCCGCACCATCTCGCCGCCATAGCGGGTGGCAATCCCGACCATGGTGCGCCGGGCGAAGCGGTTGACCAGGGTCTGCAGCCGCAGGTCGTTCTGCAAGGCGGCGCCGAACTCGCCGATGCTGGCGGCGAGTTGTTCGGACAACGCTTTATCCGGGTCGCGCGCGGCGCGCAGCATCTGGCTGCGGAGCCGTTCCCAGATGCTGTCGAGCCATTTTCCCATCGCCGGGTTGGCCACCACTTCCGCCTTCAGCTTCTGCACCCGCGCCTGCATCTCCGGATCGTGCAGCAGCGCCTCGGCGAGCTGGTCCAGCCCTTCCTGAACCTTGCCGCGCAAAGGGTGGTCGGGATCGACCAGGGTTTCGGCGAGCAGACGGTAAAGCCCGTCGAGCACCCCATTGGCGAGCTTCTCGTCGAGCCCGGTCCAGCGCAGCAGCGCACTGGCGTGTTCGTGGATGATCGCCCGAATGAGATCCTCGTTTGCCTCGATCGTCATGGCGACGCGGCGGATAAGGCCTTCGAGCGCCGGCAGGTGGCGGCGGTCGGCAATCGCGGCGGTAAGCAACTGGCCAAGCAAGGGCGCCAGCTCCAGCTTTTCCAGCTGGCCGCGCAGTCCGCTCCTGACCAGCCCGCCGAGCTGCTCCGGATCGAGCGATTCGAGAATGTCGCCGAACAGATTGGCCGCGCCCGCGCGCATCCGCGACTGCACGCCGCGTCCGGGCTCGGCGAGATAGCCGCCGGTCGCCGCGGCGATGTTGAAGCTGCGCATGCGCCGGGCGATGACTGGCGGGGTCAGGAAATTGTCACGCAGGAATGCCGCCATGGTCTCGGCGATCCGGTCCTTGTTTTCCGGGATGATCGCAGTGTGCGGGATCGGCAGGCCCAGCGGGCGGCGGAACAGCGCGGTCACCGCGAACCAGTCGGCCAGCCCGCCGACCATCGCCGCCTCGGTGAACGCCAGCGCATAGGCCCAGGCCGGATGCTGGCCGGCGAACGGCCGCAGCAGGACAAAGGCCAGCGCCATGACGAAAAGCAGTCCGGTGGCGATCAGGCGCATGTGGCGGCCCCGGTCGGCGGCAAACGGGGGGGAAAGATCGCGCATGCCGCTCACTCGGCGGGAACGGTGTCCGGATGGGCCGGACCTGAGCCGGCCGGGTAGTTCGCTTCGCGGCCGTGCTCGGGTTGATAGGTCAGCAGCGAGCGCCGCAGCATCGGCCCGATGCGCTTCTCGACCCCGTCGGCCAGGCTGAAGGCGGCCGGCACGATCAGCAGCGTCAGCGCGGTCGACATGATCAGCCCGCCGATCACCACGGTTCCCATCGGGGCGCGCCAGGCGCCATCGCCGGTCAGCGAAACCGCGGTGGGAATCATGCCGGCGGTCATCGCCACGGTAGTCATGACGATCGGCTGGGCGCGCTTGTGGCCGGCCTCGATGATCGCGTCGAACTTGCTGGCTCCGCGCGCCATTTCCTCGATCGAAAAATCGATCAGCAGGATCGAATTCTTGGCGACGATGCCGAACAGCATGAGAATGCCGATATAGACCGGCATCGACAAATGCTGACCGGTGATCAGCAAAGTGAGCAGCCCGCCCAGGGGGGCGAGGAACAGCGAACCCATATTGACCAGCGGCGAGATCACCCGGTGATACAGCAGCACCAGCACCGCGAAAACCAGCAGGATGCCGGCCGGGAGTGCGAAGGCCAGGCTTTCGATCATCTCCTTCTGCCATTGATCGGTGCCAAACGGCGTGTTGCTGATCCCGCGCGGCAGGTTCCGCAGCACCGGCAGGGCGTTGATCGCCGTCATTGCCGTACCCTTGACCACCCCGGGGGCAAGGTCGGCGCCAATGAACACGCGGCGCTGCTGGTTGTAGCGCTGGATACTGCTGGGGCCTGAGCCGAAGGTTATTTCGGCAACGCGCGACAGCGGCACCGAGCCGCCGGTCGCGGTCGGCACCGGCAGGTTGGCGATGTTGGCGAGATCGCGGCGCGCTTCTTCGGGCAGACGCACCCGGATCGGGATCTGGCGGTCGCTGAGCGAGAATTTCGCCGCATTTTGATCGATTTCGCCGATCGTGGCGACGCGGATCGCCTGGCTGAGCGCCTGGGTGGACACGCCCAGGCTGGCCGCGAGATCGAGCCGGGGCGTGATCTGCACTTCGGGCCGCCGCATATCGGAGCTGATCCGGGGCGCGACAATTTCCTGGACCCCTTTCATCTGTTCGACCAGCTTTGCAGCGGTATCGTCGAGCAACTGCGAATCGGATCCGGAGAGCATGATCGAAATTGCCCGGCCAGTGCCGCTGCCGCCCTGCATGGCCATTATGGTCTGGAACGAGACCCGGGCATCGGGAATTTGCTGGAGGACCGGAGTCATCTCGTTCTCGAACTGCTTGCTGGTAATGGCGCGATCTTTCTTCAGCATGATCAACACCCGGCCATTGCCTTCGAAAATCCGCTGCAGAACGCCTTCGGTTTCGGGCCGGTCCTGAAGGGTCGTGGTGACCCGGGCCATGACTTCCTCGGTCTGCGCCAGCGTGGTGCCGGGTACCATTTCGACGCTGACCGCAGCGAAATCGTTGTTCTGGGTGGGGAAGAATTCGCCGGGGATGATCATTACCAGCACCCCGGTCAAAGCCAGCGCACCCGCGCCCACACCCATCATCCAGGTGCGGTGGTCAAGCAGGCGCGCTTTCAACCGCGTGCCCAGCCTGAGCTTGCCGCCGGCCGCGCGGTTGCGCGCACGATAGGCAATCGCCTTGCTGGTATCGAGCGACCAGTGCAGCACCATCAGATAGCGGTCCATCCAGGTTCCGGTGGCGTGTTCGGCCTGACCATGCGATTTGAGGAAATAGGCCGCGACCATGGGCGTGATGGTGCGCGCCACCGCCAGGCTGATCAGCACCGCGACCACCACGGTCAGCCCGAAATTCTTGAAGAACTGCCCCGAAACGCCCGGCATCAGCCCGACCGGGAGGAACACCGCGACGATCGAGAAGGTTGTGGCGACCACCGCCAGGCCGATCTCGTCGGCAGCGTCGATCGAGGCCTGATAGGCGCTCTTGCCCATTCGCATGTGCCGCACGATATTCTCGATCTCGACGATCGCGTCATCCACCAGGATGCCGGCGACCAGGCCCAGTGCCAACAGCGATAGCTGATTGAGCGTAAAGCCCATCAACTCCATCGCCCAGAACGTCGGGATCGCCGACAGCGGGATGGCGATTGCCGAAATCGCCGTCGCCCGCCAGTCGCGCAGGAAGAAGAACACGACCACCACCGCGAGAATGGCGCCCTCGACCATCGAGGCCATCGAGCTTTCATACTGGCTCTTGGTGTAATCGACCAAGGTGTACATCTGCCGGAAGTGGACCCCGGGAAATTCCTTCTCGATCTTGGTCATCTCGATCACCGCGGCATCAAAAACCGTGACGTCCGAAGCGCCCCGCGCCCGGGTGATGCCGAAAATCGCTACCGGCTTGCCGTCAAATTTGGCCATCGAGGTGACTTCGCCGATTGAATCGCGGACATCCGCGATGTCGGCGAGCTTGACCGTGCGGCCGCCGCCAAGCGGGATGTCGGTCTGCGACAAAGCAAAGGCATCGGCCGCATTGCCGAGCACCCGCACCGACTGCCGCGTCCCGCCGATTTCGGCCCGCCCGCCGGTGGTGTTGAGGTTGATCTGGCGCAGCGCCGCGTTGACCTGGCCAGCGGTGACTCCCATCCCCTGCATCCGCGCCGGATCAAGGGTGACGAGAATTTCGCGGTCAACCCCGCCATTGCGCGAAACCTCGGCCATGCCCTCGATCGCCAGCAACCGCTTGGCGACGGTATCGTCGATGAACCACGACAGCTGCTCCATCGTCATGTCGTCGGTTTCGAGCGCATAATAAGCGATCGGCGTCGAGCTGTTCACCGCCTTGACCACCTGCGGCTCGAGTATGCCATCGGGCAGTTCGCCGCGCACCTGGTCGATCGCGTTCTTGACCTCGTTGACCGATTCGTTGACGTCCTGGCCCAGCTGGAACTCGACGAATGTCCGGCTGACGCCCTCGCTGGCGGTCGAGCTCATCGAGACCACCCCGCTGATCGACCGGACCGCCGATTCGACGCGCTGGGTAATCTGGTTTTCGATTTCGGTCGGCGCCGCGCCCGGCTGCGAGATGGTGATGATGGCGGCAGGAAATTCGATATCCGGCTGCTGCTGAATATCCATCCGCATGAAGCTCAGCACGCCCATCAGTATCAGGCCGGCGAAAAATACGATGGGCACGATCGGATTGCGGATCGACCATGCGGAGATGTTGCGAAAGTCCATGGGCGCGGCTCAGCGCGTACCGGTCTTGGGATTGACCGTTTCGCCGGGCGACAGGAAGGCGCCCGCGCGCAGCACGACGCGCTCGGCGCCGGAGAGACCCTCGGCGATGGCGATGCCATTTTCGGTCAGCATTCCGGTTTTGACAGCGCGGCGCGCGATCTTGTTGCCGGCGCCGACGATATAGACATAGCTGCCGGCCTTGTCCGACAGCACCGCCGATTCGGGCAGCAGCGGGGCCACGACCGTGCCGGAAACAATCTCGGCATTGGCAAATCCGCCCGGCCGCAGTTCCGGGGCGTAGGGCAGCGCGATCCGCACCTTACCCTGCCGCGTTTGCGGGTCGATGACCGGCGCGACCTGCCAAACCTGTCCGGTGAAGCTCTTGGCGGAGCCCACCGGTGTGACCACCGCGCTGACACCCGGCGGAACACTGGCGAGATCGGATTCGCTCAGCTGGGCCAGCATTTCCATCTCGCCGCCTTGGGCGATGCGGAACAGCACGCCGCTCCCCGACCCGACCACCTGGCCAGGATCGACCCGCCGTTCGAGCACCAACCCGGACGCCGGCGCAACGATATTGAGCCGCCGGATGCGAGCGCCAAGTTCGCCGTATTGCGCACCGGCGACACGCACGCGGGCCTGAGCGACATCGCGGGTCGCAGTCAACCGGTCGACATCGGCCTTGGAAACGAAGCCGCGTTCGACCAGCCGGAGCGCGCGGTCGAGATTGGCCTGGGCCAGACGGGCATCGGCCTGGGCGACCTGAATCTGCGCGGCCTGGCCGGCTTGCTGCTGCATCTGCACCGACCGGTCGACCACCGCGAGCACCTGGCCCTGCACCACCCATTGGCCCGGCTCGACCAGTACCCGCGCCACCTGGCCGCCATCGCCGGCCGAGCCGACCGGCAGTTCCCGCCGCGCCGCCAAGGTGCCGCTGGCGTTGATCCGCCCGGCAATGGTTGTGCGGCCGGGAGCGATTACGGTAACTGCCGGCGCCTGATTGGCCGCCGCCCGGTTAAGCCCGCTTGCGGGTTCGCGGTGCATGAAAAACCACAGGCCGATCAGCGCAAGAACGGCCAGAACGGCGAAAATCCACGTCCTCCGGCGTGCCCGGCGCTCAGCATCGTCCGCTATATCCAGCGGATTGACGAGCGTTTCCGCTGTTTCGATCCTGGCTTCGTAATTCATTAAATCTATCGCCCTGCCGGCCTTTACGCGCAAAAGGCCGGGCTGCCTTATCCTGTTGCGACTTGACGAGCGGGGCTGCCGGGTGTCCCCGCTCGGAAAAAAAGGCAAGTCAGCGCAGGGCTAATAGACTCGGCGCTAGCCAGTGGCAATGCGCGGTTTGTCTCCAAGCCGTTACATTCGGCGACGTTCTAGCCGAACCAACCGATCTGCAGTCTTGCGCGTCAGTATTTCAGCTGGCGCTCATAGAGGTCGCGGTAATGCTGAATGCGGGTTACGCGCAGCCCTTGCATGCCCGAACGGTCCACGGCGCGCTGCCACGAGGCGAATTCTTCCAGCGTCAGATTATAACGCTCGCAGACGTCGTCGATGGTCAGCAGGCCGCCGTTCACCGCAGCCACCACTTCGGCCTTGCGCCGTACCACCCAGCGAGTGGTGCCGGGATCCGGAAGCGACGCTATGGTCAGCGGTTCGCCAAGCGGGCCGATGACCATTGCGGGTTTGATCTTTTGATTTTCTATCATAACAACCCTCGACTGCCGGCCAGCGAATTCCCGGCGTCAGCCACAGCTATGGCCCCACCAGGTTTGCAATTGCCTAAAGCTGTTCGGTTAACGGAGCATAAGATTTCACCCGGTCCGGCGCCCAGGTCGCAAAGCGTATGAGCCGCCGAGGGTGCGAAACTGCCATGCGGCAAGGTGGCGCCAGCGGCCGGCGGCGCCTGCCGGGCGAGCCAGGCAGCGCCAAGCCGCGCACGCAGCACGTGCCAGTCCGGCGTACCGGCCCAGGCTTCGCCGGCCGAGGTGGCGGCCGGCGCCGGGCGCCACTCAGTCCAGTCGAATCCGATATCCATCCCCGAGCCTATAGCCGCGACAAGGTTCCAAGGAGGTAAAGGCGCGGTTTACCCGGTGGTCACCATAGTTAACCGGTTGGCGGCCTGACGCTTGCCATGGTTTTTGTCGCCAGCCCGCTGTATGCGCGGCCCATGCCTGCGACTGCATCCCTGCTTACCGGCCTCGATCCGGCACCGCTATTTGCCCTGGACGGCGCACTGTCCCGCCGGCGGATCGTCGTCGCCATGTCGGGCGGGGTCGATAGTTCGGTGGTTGCGGCGCTGGCGGCGGCGAGCGGCGCGGAGGTCATCGGCATCACCCTGCAGCTCTACGATCACGGCGCGGCGAGCGGCCGCAAAGGCGCGTGCTGCGCCGGCGACGATATCCGCGACGCCCGCGCCGTCGCCGACCGGCTGGGCATCGCCCATTACGTATTCGACCACGAAACCCGTTTCCGCGAAGACGTGGTCGACCATTTCGCTGCCGATTACCTTGCCGGGCGAACGCCGATTCCCTGCATCCGCTGCAACATGGGGCCCAAGTTCACCGACCTGTTCGCAATGGCCCGCGAACTCGGCGCCGATTGTCTGGCGACGGGGCATTATGTTCGCCGCATCGAAGGCCCGGCCGGCCCCGAACTCCACCGCGCCGCCGATCTCGCCCGCGATCAGAGCTATTTTCTGTATGCGACTACCGAAGCCCAGCTCGCCTATCTGCGCTTTCCGCTTGGCGGCTTGCCCAAGAGCGAGGTCCGCCGCATCGCCGAGACCGCCGGGCTGAAAGTCGCCGCCAAGCCCGACAGCCAGGACATCTGCTTTGTCCCCGATGGCGATTATGCCGCTGTCGTCCGAAAGCTGCGGCCCGAGGCCGATGCGCCGGGCGATATCGTCCATGCAGTCACCGGCGCGGTGCTGGGCCGGCATCGGGGGATCGTGAATTATACTGTCGGCCAGCGGCGCGGGCTGGAGATCGGCGGTCAGGCCGAACCGCTTTACGTCACCGGGATCGAGGCGGCGAGCCGGCGGGTGTTGGCCGGACCCCGGTGTCTGCTCGCGGTAACTTCCGCGCGGCTGATCGAGACCAACCGCATTGGCCCACTGCCCGACTCGCCGCTCACCGCGAAAGTGCGCTCGCTGGCCAAGCCGGTTCCGGTGGAACTCAGCGGACCGCTGGGCGCGGGTGCGGCGAGCCGCATTCGCTTCGTCAGCCCCGAATTCGGCGTCGCTCCGGGCCAGGCGGCGGTGCTTTATGCGGGCGAGCGGGTGGTCGGCGGCGGCTGGATCGATTCGACCCAGAGCGCAAGCGCCCTGTAAACCGCGTCAGTCCCGCCAAGGCTCCAGCACGCAGCCCTCGCCTTCGCGAAACGTCGCCGTCTCGCTGGTCAGCAGCGGAAACCGCGCCGTGACGCTGCGCTTGCGGGCATCCGCACTCAGCCAAATCAGCGCCATCCCTGGTTCGAAATCCTTGGCGCAACCGCGCAGGCTGCGGCCGGCGATATAGCGGCACGAACAGGCGGTTCGCGCGCCGAACGCTGCGCCGGCGGACGCATAGCCGTTGAGCGGCTTCCAGAACCAGCCGAGCAGCAGCAGCGCGCCGACCACACCCGCCAGCACCATGCGCTGGCGGTTCGGCCGGCGTGGTCTGGGGACTGGGGCGGGCGCTGCGGTTGCCATATCACCCCGGCTTACGCATGGAAGCCGAACCATGTCGACCCGCCCGCTTGCTCTTATCCTGCCGATTATCGCACTGCCGGCTCTCGCCACCTGCGGCCCCGCCGGCACGCCCGCCCTGCCGCCGGTCAGCCCAGGCGCGTTGGCCGCGGTCGCGGCGCATCCGGGTGTATCGCGCGAAAATCTGGCCCGGCGGATCGACGCGCTGTTTGCCGACGAGGAGGCCGGGGAGACCCGCGCCTTGCTGGTGCTGCACGGCGGCCGCATCGTGGCGGAGCGCTATGCGCCAGGCTATGATCGCCAGACGCGGTTTCAGGGCTGGTCGATGACCAATTCGGTAACCGGCGTGCTGATCGGCCTGCTGGTGGCAGACGGGCGGTTGCGGCTGGACGAAAGCGTGCCAATCACGCCGTGGCAGCGCTCTGGC
Organism: Novosphingobium sp.; assembly: GCA_043785715.1. Lineage (GTDB taxonomy): Bacteria > Pseudomonadota > Alphaproteobacteria > Sphingomonadales > Sphingomonadaceae > Novosphingobium. The sequence continues at coordinate 10,143 of JAYVWX010000321.1, forward strand.
GATCCGCGCGGCGAGATCACCCTGCGTCAGCTGCTGCAGATGCGCTCGGGCCTGCGCCATACCGAGGCGGGCGATCCGTCCTATGCCTCCGATGAAGTGCGCATGCTGTTTCTCGACGGGCGCGACGATATGGCCGGTTATGCCGAATCGCCGCCGCTGGAGGCCGAGCCCGGCCGCAAATTCGAATATTCCTCGGGCACATCGCTGATCCTGGCCGATGTCGCCGCCCGCGTCCTTGCCGGCGATGCCCAGCCGTCGCTGCGGCGTCAGGCGGTGACGGACTATCTGCATACGCGGCTGCTGCAGCCGCTTGGCATGCGCTCGGCAGTGCCGGAATTCGATCCGGCCGGAACCTTTATTGGCTCAAGCATGCTACATGCGACGGCGCGCGATTGGGGCAAGTTCGGCGAATTTCTGCGGAACGGCGGGTCAGTCAAAGGCGCGCAGATCGTGCCGCGCGCCTGGATCGAATTCATGACCCGCCAGTCGCCGCGCAATCCGGGCTACGGCGCACAGCTATGGCTGAATCGCCCCCAGCCGGATGGGTCGGCCCCGCTGCTTCCCGGCGGCGCGCCCGCCAGCCTGTTCGCCTGCATCGGCCACCTTGGCCAATACGTCATCGTCTCGCCGCGCCAGCAGCTGACCATCGTCCGGCTCGGCAAAACCGGGGAACAGGGACGCGCCGCCCTGCGCGATCACCTCGCCCGGATCGCCCGGCTGTTCCCGCAGCGATAGCTTCCGGTCGGCAAACTACCTCACTTCATCCCTGCGGCTTTTGGCAGCACATCTTCCGCCGCGATCCCCTTTTCATCGATCAGCCCTTCGGGATCGGGGTGGATCAGGATTTCGACATCGGGAAACTCGGCGATCAGCTTGGCCTCGATCTCGTCCATCACCCGGTGGGCGTGACGGATGGTCATCGCCGGATCAACCCAGACGTGGAACTGGACAAAGTCGCGGTTCCCGGAAGTGCGCGTGCGCAGATCGTGGACGCCGCGCAGTTCCGGGTGCCGGACAATCACTTCGACGAACCGGGCTTTCTTGTCCTCGGGCCATTCGTGGTCCATCAGTTGTTCGATCGCCTTGGTTGAGGCGCGCCAGGCGCCCCAGCCGAGCCACAGGGCGATGAAGAAGCCAAACGCCGGGTCGGCGCCGGCCAGCCCCGCATATTGATCGAGCGCCAGCGCCGCGATCACCGCCAGGTTGAGCAGCAGGTCGGATTGATAATGGACATGGTCGGTGGAAATGGCGAGGCTGCCGGTGTGGCGGATGACATGGCGCTGCCACGCCAGCAGCGCCAGCGTGGCCGCCATTGCCGCGATCGAGACAGCAATACCTTCGCCCGCCGCCGCCGTGCGGCCGCCCGCCGACAATTGCCCGATCGAGCGGACCGCCAGCCCCAGCGCGGAAATCGAGATCAGCACCACCTGCGCCATCGCGGCGAGTGCTTCCGCCTTGCCGTGCCCGAAGCGATGGTTGGAATCTGCGGGCTGCGCCGCGATCCAGACCCCGGCCAGCGTCGCCAGGCTGGCGACCAGATCGAGCAGCGTATCGGCAAGACTGCCGAGCATCGCGGTCGAGCCGGTCGACCACGCCGCCCAGCTCTTCAGCACGACCAGGAAGCAGGCCACGGCAATGCTGGCGAATGCGGCGCTGCGGTTGAGCGCATCGGCGTGGGCGGTGCTCCTCATGGATAGAGCAGGGTGCTGGCCCAGCCGGCGCCCGCGCGGCTGAAGCGCCGCCGCTCATGCAGCCGGTGCGGCCGGTCGAGCCAGAATTCAAGCGCCACAGGATTTAGGCGATATCCCGTCCAATAGGTCGGTCGCTCGACTTCCCGCCCGGCAAACTCCCGCTCAGCCTCGGCATAGCGGGCGAGGAAAGTGCTGCGCGCATCGAGCGGGGCGGACTGGTCAGAGGCGACGGCGCCGAGCTGCGAATCGCGCGAGCGGCTGGCGAAATAGGCATCCGCCGTCGCGGCATCGACCAGTTCGAGCGAACCTTCGATGCGAATTTGCCGGCGCAGCGACTTCCAGTGGAACAGCAGCGCCGCGTACGGATTGGCGGCGATCTCCGTGCCCTTGCGGCTATGGCTGTTGGTATAGAAGGTGAAACCTTCCGGGCCGTGGCCCTTCAGCAGGACCATCCGCACCGATGGCACGCCGCCGGACGTCGCCGTCGCCAGCCCCATCGCCTCGGCATCGCTGGGCTCGCGGGCCTGCGCTTCGGCGAACCAGGCGCTGAACAGGGCGATGGGGTCGCCACCGGGAATTGCATCCTGCGCCTGATCCAATACCGCTCGCACCGACGTGTTCCAATTGATCCGATCCACCCCGGGATGTCCGCGACAGCCTCAAACGTGCTAACCGCATAGTCTTTGATCGGTTGCAAGAAAAGCGTGCCTTGCCGTCGAGGTAATGCCCACCTAGTTAGGCGGCATGGCAGCAGACCCCTATTCGATACTGGGCGTTACCCGCGGGGCGAGCGAAAAGGACATCAAGTCCGCCTATCGCAAGCTCGCCAAGCAGCTTCACCCGGACCGCAATAGCGACAACCCCAAGGCTACCGAACGGTTCGGCGAGGTGGCGCGGGCCTACGATCTGCTGGGCGACAAGGACAAGCGCGCGCGGTTCGATCGCGGCGAACTCGATGCGGAAGGCAATCCCGCGGGCTTCGGCTACGGCGGCGGACCGGGCGGCGGCCAAGCCGGCTTTCGTGCCGATGGCTTCGAAGGGTTCGGCCGCGAGAACGTCGATCTCGGCGACATTTTCGATGGACTGTTCGGCGGACGCGGCGGGGCACGGGGGGCAGGTCCGGGCGGGCGGCCGCAGGGCTTTGGCCGAGCTCCTCCGAAGGGCGCCAATGTACAATACCGGCTGAATGTACCCTTCGCCGATGCCGCGACCGGGGCCAGCCAGCGCATCACGCTCGGTGACGGCAAGACCATCGATCTCAAACTGCCCGCCGGGCTTGAGGATGGCAGTCAGATGCGGCTTGCCGGCAAAGGCGAGGCCGGACCCGGCGGCAACGGCGATGCATTGGTGACGATTCAGGTCGAGCCCCATCCCTTCTTCCGCCGCGACGGCGACAATATCCGCCTGGAACTGCCGATTTCTCTCGATGAGGCGGTCAACGGCGCCAAGGTGAAAGTGCCGACAGTCGAGGGCCCGGTGATGCTGACCGTTGCCCCCGGCAGCAGCTCGGGCAAGACCCTGCGGCTCAAGGGCCGGGGCTTCAGCCGCAAGGATGGCTCCCGCGGGGATCAGCTGGTGAGCCTGGAGATCCAATTGCCGGAAGACCGTGCCGACCTCGCCAAACGGCTGGAAGGCTGGCGCGACAGCCGGCAGCTGCGCTCCCGGTTCGGCGTGTAGACTGGCAGGCCGGATTTGGAAGAACGTCCGCTCGACGATCCCCTCGCGCATAACGACCTTTCGCCCGAGGCCCGGCGGCGCGAGGCGCTGCGCTGGCGTGCCGGGCTGCAGGAGCGGATTGGCCGCGCCATCGGCCCCGGCACCCGCGCCGCAATGGTCCTCAAGCGGGTTTGGATCGGCGCCTATTACGATGGCTTCATCCATGCCGGCAATCTCGCCTATATGGCGATCCTGGCGCTGTTCCCGTTTTTCATCACCATGACCGCGGTGTTCACCCTGCTTGGCGAAGCCGGTCAGCGGGAGCAATCCGTCCACGCCATGCTTTCAGCCTTGCCGCCGGTGGTGGCGAGCGTCATCGAGCCGGTGGCCAGAACCGTGATCGCCGCCCGCAGCGGCTGGCTGTTGTGGGCGGGCGGTCTCGTCGGCCTGTGGACCGTATCCAGCCTGATCGAGACGATTCGCGACATATTGCACCGCGCCTATGGCACGCCGGCGACGCACGCTTTCTGGCGCTACCGGCTGCTGTCCTCCGCCATAATTTTTGCCGCGGTGGTGACCTTGCTGTTCTCGCTGTTCCTGCAAGTCGCCATCACCTCCGCCCAGGAAATGGTATCGGCGTGGTTTCCGCAGCTCGATCAGCTGTGGCTGATTTTGACCGCCTCGCAGCTCATTCCGGCGGCGCTGCTGTATCTGTCGATTTTCTTGTTGTTTCTCTCGCTGACTCCTTCGACCTACCGCGGCAAAGCCTATCCGAAATGGCCTGGCGCCCTGCTGGTGACGGCCTGGTGGCTTGCTGCGGCGATCGCGCTTCCGGGCCTGCTGCGGCGGTTCTTCAGCTACGATCTCACCTATGGCAGCCTGGCCGGCGTGATGATCGCCCTTTTCTTTTTCTGGCTGGTGGGCCTAGGGATGGTGGTCGGCGCGGAACTCAATGCGGCGCTGGCCGAATCGCCGGAAGAACGCGACATGCTGGGCCAGGCGGACAACCGCCAGCGCCAACAGCTGAGGGAAAGCGGAACACCATAGAATGACTGGTTTGATGGAGGGGAAGCGCGGGCTTATCATGGGGCTCGCAAACGACAAATCGCTGGCCTGGGGCATCGCCCGCAAGCTGCGCGAACATGGCGCGGAAATGGCGTTCACCTTTCCCAATGCCGCTATCGAAAAACGGGTGCGCCCGCTCGCGGCCGAGCTCGGCTGCGATTTTGTGCTGCCTTGCGACGTGTCCGACATGGCGGCGCTGGACGACGCATTCGCGCAGCTTGCCGCGCGCTGGCCGACGATTGACTTCCTCGTCCACGCCATCGGCGCTTCCGACAAGAACGAGCTGCGCGGCCGCTATTGCGACACCAGCCTGGAAAATTTCCTTAACACGATGAATGTCAGCGTCTACAGCCTGACCGCCGTCGCCCGTCGCGCCCTGCCGCTGATGCCGCAAGGCGGCTCGATCCTGACGCTGACCTATTACGGGGCGGAAAAGGTGATCCCGCACTACAATGTCATGGGCGTCGCCAAATCGGCGCTGGAAGCCAGCGTCAAATATCTTGCCGCCGATCTCGGCCGTGATAATGTCAGGGTCAACGCGATTTCGGCCGGGCCGATCCGCACGCTGGCGGCATCGGGCATCGGCGACTTCAACCTCATTCTCAAATGGAACGAACTCAATGCGCCATTGGGGCGCAATGTCACCATCGACGATGTCGGCGGGGCGGGCCTCTATCTCCTGTCCGATCTTGCCTCGGGCGTGACGGGCGAGGTCCATCATGTCGATGCGGGATATAATGTCATAGGCATGAAACGCGAGGATGCGCCCGACATCGCGCTGGCTTGAGCCGGGTTAGTTGCCGGGTGGCCTTACCGTCGGAAGGGGGGCCGCAGCACCGCCCGAATCCTGCCGAGCGCGCTGCCTGGCGTCATAATCCCGCTCGATCTCTTCCACCCGCGACTGGGTTGCCGAAGCATCGCGGTCGATCGTCGCCAGCCGGCGCGCCCGTTCGGCGGCGATCAACTCGCTGAAGCGGATATTCGGATCGGCCTGTTTTTCGGCATAGGCGGTATCGATGAACTTGCCGAGGCAGCCGGTAAATCCACCCGCGCCAACCGGGGAACAGCTTAGCGTGCCAGTGGCGCCCACGGCTTCGTAGGCGATCACCCGGTTAGTCCAGGCGTCGTTCTGCACCGATGTGTTGGTTTCACGCAGCGGCTCGGGGATGCGGTAGCGCTCGGCCTCGTCCTTGCGGGCGCAGACGGTGATCTCATTGTCGGTCGATTGCGGGCAGGGATCGTTGCCGAAGACGATCAGTTGGTTGACCTTCTCCCCCTCGCCCTGCGCCATCGCCGGGCCGGCGAAGAGCAGGGCGGCGGGAATGAGAGCGGTCGCGGCAATCGCAAATCGCAGCATGGCTTGGCCTCCTGGGGCGGGTTTACCCGATATAGGGGCGACCGCTGGTGAATGGTAGGTGAAGCTGCGCCTGCTATTGGTTCGCCGTCAGATTCTTTGGGACAGGCGGATGGCGATGCGGCAACCGAGCCGGATCGCCCCCGAAAACAGCGGGTAGAGCGGCACCTGCTCCGCCCCCGCCGCCAGCGCCGTTTCCCGGTGCGCCCGCTCGTCCGCGCGGAATTCTCCGACGAGAGCCGACAGCTCCGGATCGTGGCTGCCCAGCTCGTCCAGCTGACTGCTGTAATGCCGGTCGATTTCCTCCTCGATCGCCGCGGTGCAGGCCATTGCCGTTTTCGGCCCAGCCAGCGCGCTTGCCACTCCCAGCGCATAGCCAGCCACCGCCCACACCGGTTGGAGCGCCGTCGGGCGGACGCGGCGGCTGGCCAGCAGCGCATCGAAGCGCGCCAGATGCGCCGTTTCCTGCTCGGCCATGGCGGCGATTTCGCCCGCATGCGGCGCCCGCGTGCCCATCACCGCCCGCTGGCCGGCATAGATC